>NZ_LT827014.1:600000-900000 GCF_900169075.1 Chryseobacterium phocaeense | reverse complement strand
TGAATCACTGCGATCTCAGGAAGTGTGCAGGTATCGATAATTTTCTGCCCTGAATTTTTAGCTTTGTTTAAAGGCGAAGAATCAGAACCATTCGTCTTTGCAAGTTCTTTGCTCAGATAGCATTTTCCGTTACAGTGAAGTTCCGGTTTGCTTTTATTAACGCATAGCGTTGTGGAAATATAATCATAATTTACAGCATACTCCACCAATGGGATCAGGGGTCTGAACGCCATATAAAGAGTGAGGAATATGCTGCAAATTACATTCATCTGTTATTATTTTTTGCTTAAAGCTTCATCGTATCTTCTGCTTACTTCTTTCCAGTTAAGCACATTCCAGATGGCCGTCAGATAATCCGCTCTTTTATTCTGGTATTTCAGGTAGTAAGCATGCTCCCAGACATCAATTCCCAAGATGGGAGTTCCTTTTTCGTCCACTACATCCATCAAAGGATTATCCTGATTGCCGGTTGAAGAAACAAACAGTTTTCCGTTCTTATCCACAGAAAGCCACGCCCATCCTGAGGCGAAACGGTCTGCACCGGCTTTGCTGATCTTTTCTTTAAATGCATCCATACTTCCGAAAGCCTCATTGATCGCCTTTGCCAGCTTTTCAGATGGCTTTGTATCTTTTACAGGCGTAAGAACCGTCCAGAAAAGCTCATGGTTGTAATGTCCCCCTGCATTATTTCTCACTGCCGGACTAAGCTTTGAAACTCCGGAAAGGATCTGGAACAAGGTCTGCTTTTCCTGTGGTGTTCCTGCAATCGCTTTATTCAGGTTGGCAACATACGCTGCGGCATGCTTTGAATAGTGAATTTCCATAGTCTGTGCATCTACTGAACCTTCCAGTGCATTATAGGCATACGGAAGCGGCGTCTGCTTGAACTGCGCAAAAGCAAACTGTGCGGCAAATACGGCACTTAAAGCTGCTATTTTCAAAATCTTCATAACGTTTTGTTTTTATGGTTTAACAAATATTTTTTTCTTTAGAATGGGAGATGGAGGATGGAAGCAGGAAGATATTTCAGTCTAAAAATCACTCTGCTTCTTTATTACCGTTTCATCTGATTCTTTATCTCTTTCAACAAATCACTGTCATAGCTTCTAACCTCTTCATTAACTTCCAACTTCATTCTTTCATCTTCCTTTCCCCAATCTATTTCAATAGCTTTTTAATATCCTCGATCAAAATTTCCCTATCCGGATGGTATTTCCCGGTTAGTTTCGGGGTTTTTCCTTCCGGATCTTCATAGTTCAATCCTGAATAATACAGGATCGGCATATGATCTTTATTGTATCTGCAGCGGATATTTCCTTCTTTATCCACCAACGCAATCATTCCGCTATGGTTCAGACTCTCGCTATCATCTTCCTTATCTCCGACATAAATATTGAACTGATCCGCCAGCTTTCCGATATAATCCCTGTCACCGGTAAGAAAATGCCAGTCGGGAGATTTTGCACCTACCATTCTGGCGTGCTCTTTCAACGCAGCGGGAGTATCATTTTCAGGATCAATGCTTATTGAAATAATCCCAAATTCAGGACTGTTGATCTCATCTTCAATAAACCTCATGTTCCGGTTCATTACCGGACAAATGGTAGGGCACCTGCTGAAGAAAAATTCAACGAGATATACCTTTCCTAGCATATCTTTATTGGTGATCTTTTTATTATTCTGGTCGGTAAGTTCAAAATCAGGGACCTTCATTACGGTGTACAGGTTCTTTTTAAAATATCCCATTCCTACTCCTATTCCCAGAAAAAGAAGGGCAAAAATAACGATCGGGATGATCACCTTAGTTTTTGCTCCGGTACCGGTCTTTTTATTTCTGGGCATATTTTTCAGGATTTTTCTTGAACTCATCTTTACAGTACGTACTGCAAAAACCATACGTTTTATTTTTATAGACTGCCGTATCTTTCATATCGGGCTCTGTTTTCATATGGCAGATCGGATCTTCCGCGTTGGCAAATTTTACGTTTTTTGCATTGGATTTTGATGCAGCTGTAGTCTTTTTATGCTTTACTTTAGGGGTTTCCTGGGCACATGCCAATAGTGAAACTGACAGTAGTGCCGTTAAAATAATCTTTGATTTCATTTTGATTTAAAATTGAAATTGATAATTGTATTGAACAAAAAATGGATAATTATTAAACTAAATTTAATATAATTTACAAGTGGGTTTTAAACTTCATTCCCTCAAAACGGCCTTTAAAAGCCTCAATGGAAAGAAAAGCCAAAATCAACTAAGCATTTAGTTTAAATTATACTCTTAAGACAAAGGAGGATGAAATATCCGTGAGAAATAATCTGAAGTATGATCAAATAAGTACCCAGACGCCACAGATTGACATTCCTGATCAGACGTGTGATGATTCAGAGAAGCAAGTATATCGTGGGAAATAAAAACATCCAGCACAGATATTTTGATGACCTGTGAGTTATTGGATTGCTTTTCGGTTTTTGCCAGTTCTTTGCTGACGTAGCATTTTCCTTTACACGTTGACTGAGGTACATTTCGGTTCTCGCAAAGATTTTTTACAATATAATCATAGTTCACGGCATAATTCACCAATGGCAAAACAGGGCGTAATGCAATGGTAAAAATGATGAATATGGAAATAAAAAATCTCAATGATCAGTTCTGTGTTACAAATATACTACTCAATTTGAGTTTCTGGTGTATAGTATGATGAATGTCATTATTATTTTGGGATTAGGGATTAGGGATTAGGGATTAGGGATTAGGGATTAGGGAAGATAAACTGTTTTTTTCAGATGTTGTGGATTTTTTTACAAAAAAAACCTTACAGGTCCTGGTGGCCTATAAGGTTTGAATGTTTTTATTTTTAAAAGGATGATGTTGTTTTTAATCGCAAAGGCGCGAGTGCTTTATAAAGGCTTTTTAAGGCGCAAGGATTTTATCTCCGATAAAATTTTATACTGCTAATAACTCATTGCTTTATCTGCAACCTGAAATTCATTACCCGACACCTGCAACCTAAAACCTCCTACCTCCTAAAATCTCATCCGCTGAATTCTCACTGCATTTAAAATAGCTAATAATGCAACTCCTACATCTGCAAATACTGCTTCCCACATCGTGGCCAGACCTCCGGCTCCCAGTATAAGAACCACTGCTTTTACCGCAAAGGCTAAAATAATATTCTGCCATACGATCTTCTTAGTCTGTTTTCCGATATTAATAGCCATCGGGATTTTACTGGGTCTGTCATCCTGAATTACGACATCTGCTGTTTCAATTGTGGCATCACTGCCGAGTCCGCCCATGGCAATTCCCACATCGCTGAGGGCAACTACCGGAGCATCATTTACGCCATCACCTACAAAGGCAACGGTCTGGTTCTTCGCTTTGATCTCTTTTACCTTATTCACTTTATCTTCCGGCAACATGTCTCCAAATGCACTGTCGATGCCCAGCTGATCGGCTACGTATTTGACAACGGTGCTTTTATCGCCGCTAAGCATGGTAGCTTTCACGTCCATCCTGTGAAGACTGTCAACAGTTTCTTTGGCATCTTCTTTTATGCTGTCTGCAATGGTAATGTATCCTGCAAACTTTTTATCATAAGCTATAGCAATAATGGTGTACACAATATTGGCATGATTGATATCGTAGCTGATCTTAAACTGATCCATCAGCTTAAAGTTTCCTACCAACAGTTCTTTTCCGTTGACTATGGCTTTTAAACCATGTCCTGCGATTTCCTCTACATTCTCCAATGGGATGGAATGATCAATTTCACCGGCATAATTGTGAATGGCTGTAGCTACAGGGTGGGTGCTTTTGCTTTCCAGTGCATTCACCAGTTTCAGGATTTCTTCTTTATTGAATTCCGGCTTGATGCTTACTTCCTGCACTTTGAAAACACCTTCTGTCATGGTTCCTGTTTTATCCATCACTACATTCCGGATTTCTGCAATACTGTCCAGGAAATTACTTCCTTTAAATAAAATCCCGTTCCGGCTCGCAGCCCCGATTCCACCAAAATATCCCAGCGGAATTGAGATCACCAGCGCACATGGACATGAGATCACCAGGAAAACCAATGCTTTGTACAGCCAGTCCCTGAACACGTAATCATTGACAAAAAAATAAGGCAGAAGACAAATTCCTATGGCAAGAAAAACCACGATAGGGGTATAAACCTTTGCAAATTTTCTGATGAATAATTCCGTGGGAGCTTTTTGTGAGGTAGCATTCTGCACCAGCTCCAGAATCTTACTCAGTTTACTGTCTTCATAGGCTGTGTTCACCTTTACAAGGGCAATGCTGTTCATATTGATCATTCCGGCCAGAACTGTGTCTCCTTTCTCTTTTGTATCCGGCTTGCTTTCACCCGTCAGCGCTGCGGTATTGAATGAAGCCGATACCGTCATCAGTTCACCGTCCAGCGCCAGTTTTTCGCCCGGCTTCAGCTGGATGATATCTCCTATTCTGGTTTCTTTGGCTTTAATGGTTTTGGGCTGGCTGCCTTCAAGAATGGTCACCTCATCCGGACGCTGATCCAGTAATGCCTTAATGTTTCCTTTCGCTCTTGAAACGGCCATTCCCTGGAATACTTCACCCACGGAATAGAAAAGCATTACGGCTACCCCTTCCGGATATTCGCCGATCACAAATGCACCCACTGTTGCAATTCCCATCAGGAAAAACTCGGAGAACACATCGCCCTGTATGATACTTTCATAAGCTTCTTTTAAAACCGGAAGACCTACAGGCACATAAGCTGCCAGATACCACGCAAGACGTACCCATCCTGTAAACCATTCAGTTTTTATATAATTATCCAATGCGATTCCAATGAGCAACAGCACGAAAGATATGATAGCCGGCAGAAACAGCTGAAAGATCGTTTTATCTCCGGTATCATGCGAATGATCGTGGCCGTCTCCTTCGGAATGATCATGTTTGTGAGGTTCTCTATTTTTTGGTTTTGTGCTACAACATTCTTCCATAAGTACTATTTTTATGTAAAATTAGGGTTAAAGTGAATGCAATGCTATTGCAAACTTTCAAGGCAGTTTTCACAGATTCCTTTGGCAAAAAGCCTTATTTCATCAATCCTGAAACTCGTCTGGATATTCTCTGGAAAGGAAATATCTTCCCTGCAGGTGGTCTGCCTGCAAATTTTACAGTAAAAATGCAGATGCCAGTCTTTATGGGTCTTTTCATCACAGCCATCATCACATAATTTGTATTTTGTGGTGGTATTTTCCTGAATGCTGTGTACGATGCCTTTTTCTTCAAAAGTCTTCAAAGTACGGTAAATGGTCGTCCGGTCTGCATTTTCGAAATGATTTTCCACTTCGGAAAGGGACAATGCTGCTTCCTGCGTGCTTAGAAAGTCATATACCAGAATCCTCATACTGGTAGGTTTGGTATTTTTATCGATGAGTTTATTTTCTATATCTTTTTTCATAGGATAAGGTTGATTTTTTAAAGATGTACTTCCTGTTCGTCATAGCCCTCTTCTTCGATCTGAAAAGTGGTATGGCTGATCTTAAAATTGGAAGTAGTCACCTCTGTTAATGTTTTCAGTAACTGATTTTGAGCGATTCCATTATCTTTAACGATATGCGCACTCATGGCATTCACACTTGAAGTTAATGACCACACGTGGAGATCATGAACATTTTTCACACCGGGAATTTCTTCCAGGGTTTTACGCAGCTTATGGATATCCACATCTTTCGGGGTTCCTTCCAGCAATACATTTACAGCTTCTTTCAGTAAACGCCATGTTCTCGGGAAGATCAGCAGTCCTATTGCTGCAGAAATAATCGGGTCAGCATAATACCAGCCTGTGGTCAGCATAATTACACCGGCAATCATCACGCCAATGGAGGTCAGCATATCGGAAAGGACTTCAAAATAGGCTCCTTTCATATTGAGGCTGCCTTCTGAATCTTTCCGGAGGATCATCATTCCTATAATATTCACCACAAGGCCGATTCCTGCTACAATCAGCATCGTTTTACTCTGAATAGCCGGCGGGTCCTGAAACCGCTGATAAGCTTCATACAAAACATAAATGGAAATCCCAAGCAATATTACCGCATTGATGACTGCAGCGAGTATTTCGGTCCGGTAATAGCCAAATGTTTTTCCCGGATCTGCTTTCCGCTCTCCTATTTTTATGGCAATAAATGCTAAAAACAGGCCCACAACATCAGTCAGCATATGTGCCGCATCAGCCAGAAGGGCAAGGCTCTGGGTAACGATCCCGCCAATAACTTCGGCGATCATATAGGTTCCGCTTAAACACAGGACCAGAAGCAGATTTTTTTTATGCCTGCTGGCCGGTGAAGTGGTTTGTATTTTTGTATCGTTCATCATTTTAAATTTTGAATCTGTTACATTTCGTAGTATAAAGGATTTTCCTTTTTGGCAGGGACATTCTGCTCACCTGTCATCTGTCTTATATTGATCTCGATGGTTTGGGCCAATGAAGTGACAGGAGTATCCACCGGTCCGTTTTCAAAGGGGTCCTGCATAATGATGGATGTTTTCTCTATAGCAAGAAACATCACCGGGATCAGGAATGTGATGATGATTTCAACGGCCAGCTGTCCATCATCCAATCCAAACGGAAGGATCGCTGCAAAAACATAGATCAGGCTATGCAGGAGAATGCTGTACGACCGTGGAAAAACCGTGTTCTTCAGTCTTTCACATTTTCCCATACTATCGCAGAGCCGCGTGATGATATCATTGAGCTGCATTTGCTGGAAATCCGTCAGCCCTTTTGAAGAAGCAACTTCTCTTAACTGTACGGAGTGCGCATCCAGAAGTGCATTCGGAATGTTTGTTCCTCTTATCTGATGCTCATCCAGATATTGCTGGACTTTATCTGAGAACGGTTGTTTCCTCAAGGATTCACCGAGGGCATAGGTCCAGATGATCTGTCTTTGTGCAAAATCTTTTATCATCGGGTCTCCTGCAGGGAAAAACTGGATCACCAACCTCATCAGCGTTCTGGAATCATTGACTATTGCTCCCCAAACTGTTCTGGCCTCCCACCATCTTTCGTAGGATTGGGAAGTTCTGAAAGCAAGCAATAAGGAAACTGCAGTTCCTAAAAGAGCCGGAATGTTCAGGGGAAGGGATATTTTCTTAAACCATGGAAGAAGGTCCAGCAGCCCGATGGATATGGCAAATATGGCCATAAAGATGATCTGGGATTTTATTTCACGGATGAAATACCAGATGGATATTTTCTTATTTAGCAGCATAACTCATTTTTTAAGTTTATCTGTTATTTTCCAGATAGGTGGTTCTTGTTTTAATGATTTTCAGGACGATGTAAATCACCATTGTCAGTAGACATCCGATAACAAAAAAGATATTGTAGTGGCTATGGTGCTTAGTCCATTCTCCTACCAGATCAAAAACCATAAAAATCAAAAAAACCGCAAACAGTCCATTCTTTTCTTTCTTGATTACCTTCTTTATACTGAATGACAGACTGCTTCTGGTAAACATCCCTAATTTAGGAATAAAAGCCGGCACTTTCGCGGCCCACTCCTTATAAATGCTTCCGAATTTCCTTTCCAGAAACTGTTCTTCGGCATACATAATCCTTTCATAATAAATCCAGTAGAACAGGATAAAGGATATTATAAACCATAAGCTTTCCGTAAGCAGTGCAGGTCCCAGCCACATAAAGAAATTTCCCAGATAAAGCGGATGTCTTACTATACTGTATATTCCGGTGGTATTCAATGTATCTGCCACCTGTCCCTCCGCGGTATTTCTGCCTGAAGTATTTTTTGGTGTATGCCCTACAGTGTATATCCTGATTCCCAAGCCTGCAAGACTTACCAGCAGACAGAAAAATTCAAAATAAACCGTACAGTCTGTCATGGTCTTCTGTAGATTCGACTGGATAAATACGACCAATCCTACGAATAAAATTCCTATCGGCAGGATACTTCTGTATTTAAACAGCCAGTTTCCCTGTTCTTCAAGTTCTTCTTTTAATGCCATCACTTTTAATTTTACGTGGTGATTAATGTTCATGTCCTCCGGAATTGGAAAGCTTGGCATTCACGAAGAAAGCCCCTTTTACCACTATTCTGGCATCGGCAGGAATCCCTTTTACCGGGGTAATTGCCGTGTAACCCATATCTGAAGTACCTTTTATCACTTCTATCTTTTCAAAATTGATGGTCTTCTCTTCATGTTTTGGTTCCTCTTCATTTTTTTCAACAGCAGGCTCTTCCTCCTCATGTTCTTCCGGCTTTTTATCGGTTTTTATAAAGACATAATACTTCCCGTCTGCTTCTACAATGGCTTCATTCGGAACGGCGGGCGTGGTATTTTTATCCAGGCTTACAATTCCTGTAATATTCATACCATCAATAAGACCTGCCTTATTTCCGGTTACGGTGCCATGGACGGAAACGGTTTTGCTTTCGTTTTCAAAAGAGGATCCTACGCTGTAGACCATGGCATCATATTCAGTTTCGGGGTTATTGGTCAGTTTAAAGTGAACAATCTGCCCTACTTTCATTTTAGGAAGGTCTTTTTCAAAAACCTGCAGATCAAGATGAATCGAATTGTTGTCAATAATTTCCGCCACTGGCGACGAAACGTCTACATAGCTCCCGATCTGCGCAGAAATACTGCTGACCGTTCCACTAATAGGCGCCGTGATCACCAAACCGGATCTCATATTGGAATTATTTACTTTACCGGGGCTGATTCCCATCATCTGAAGCTGTTTCAGCAACGAAGCTCTCCGAGTCCTTAATGTTCTGAGCTCCGCATCTGAGCTCTGAAGGTTTTTCTTTGCTCCCGCATCATTGTCGAACAGTTCCTTTTGTCTTCTGTACTCCTGCTCTGCATAGGTGATTCTGCTGTTGGTGGTCAGATAGTCTTCCTGCAGCTGTATAAATTCAGGATTGGCGATGGTGGCAATCACCTGTCCTTTTTTCACGATGCTTCCTACCTGAACGGTAATGGTTTTAATCACTCCGCCATAGAGGGAAGTGATGGTGGCTTTATTGTTGTTCGGGACCCGGAGAATTCCATTTGCTTTGATGGTGGAAGTGAGTTCTTTCATTTCCACAGGCCCCAGGGAGATCCCAACTGACTTTATCTGTTCCTCCGTGAGTGAAGCAATGGTTTGCGGCTCTTCTTCATGACCTGCTTCTGCCTTTTCCGTTTTAACTTCCTCTTTTTCTGCCGTAGCTTCCTTTTTTCCACAACTGAGCATAAAAAGGGCTATGACTGTAAGAGATATGATATTGTGCTTTATTTTCATGTTATTGATTGATGATTGAATTAATAGTAACTACAGATTGGTTCACCTGCTGGATAGATTCTAAATATTTAAGCTGAATATTGGTGGCCGTCTGCAGGGCAAAAAGATATTCCACATAGGAGATCTCCCCTGTTTTATATCCCAGCTGTGCTGCTTTTACAATTTTTTCAGCATTGGGAATGGCCTGGCTTACATAATATTCATACTGCTGAATATCCTGCTGATATTGCCCGAAAGCGTTTTCCAATTGTGCTGAAAGCTGTTTCTCCTGCATTTTTGCGTTGGTTTCAGCCGCCTGCTTTTCATATTCCAAAGCTTTTATTCTTGCTTTTGTAGCACCAAATGTGAGAGGAATGGCTACGCCTACCGAGAAAGAGTTGAATCTATCGCCTGCATTATAGAATTTTTCCTGGCCGTTTTTGGTATGAAAACCAATCAGAGACTGGCTGGTAAGCCCAAGGCTGAATTCCGGAAGTCCCTGTGATTTTTCCACATTCTTATTCTTCTCTGCAATTTCCATTTCTTGATAGTAAGCTTTCACCGTAGGATTATTGGCAACTGAGGTGCTGTCGAGAATATTTTCTGTCCGTAAGGGTTCATAACCGCTTTTAAACGGAACTTCAACATCTTCGGATGTATTCAGAAGGGTCTTTAAATTTTTATAGGCATTAGTTAAATAGACTTCATTCTGTTTCAGCAGCAGATTAATTTCTCCTTTCTGGGTCTCTGCGGTATTAATTTCAATCTTCTTGATATCTCCGGCTTTAAATCTTACCGTTGCAATTCTGATAAAATCCTGGTACAGGCTGTCGAGCTCTTTCAGCTTGGATTTATTGTACTGAAGGTATTCTATCTGGTAATAATAAGTCCGGACCTGTCTGGTAAGCTCATTGGCAGACACTTCTTTATCAATCTGCCTGCTTTTGATATTTTCATTGATCAGTTCTCTCCTTGCTTTAAAAAGTGTCGGGAAAGGAATGCTTTGTGAAAGGGCAAATGACTGGTCAAATTTCGGACTGTTGTACTGTCCAAGCTGGGCTTCAAAATTCAGTTTGGGAAGTTCTTTGGCTGTTCCTCTGAGCGCCTCCGCTGATTTTATAGTTAAATCTTTTGATTGCAGAGTCAAATTATTTTCCGTTGCTATTTCTACTGCCTGATCTATGGAAATCTGCCTGGTCTGTGCTTTAAAATTCTGTCCGAACATCAGAAATCCAAAAACAATAATAGTTGTGATAGGCTTAATCCCATTCATTTTCCGTGGAATCTTTGTATTAAAAATAATGTAGAGCATCGGAAGTACAAACAAAGTAAGGAATGTAGCGGTGACCAATCCACCAATCACCACGGTTGCCAAAGGCTTCTGAACCTCAGCTCCGGCTCCTGTGGAAATGGCCATCGGCAGAAATCCCAGTGAAGCAACTGTTGCGGTCATTAAAACGGGTCTTAATCTGGTTTTTGTGCCTTCATACACTCTTTTCAGGACATCTGTTTCGCCGTCTTTTTCCAGTTGGTTAAAGGTTCCTATCAGAACAATCCCATTGAGCACCGCCACTCCAAAAAGCGCAATAAACCCGATTCCGGCACTGATACTGAAAGGCATGTCTCTTAACAGCAGGGCAAATACCCCTCCGATCGCACTCATCGGAATGGCTGTAAAGATTAAAGCCGCCTGTTTGAATGAGTGGAATGTGAAATATAAGAGCATAAAGATCAGGAACAGGGAAACCGGAACCGCGATCATCAGGCGTTTGCTGGCTTCCTGAAGGTTTTCAAACTGCCCGCCATAAGTGAAATAATATCCTGAAGGCAGCTTGACCTGCTTATCCAGTTTGACCTGAATATCCTGTACCACGCTCTGCACATCACGGCCTTTTACATTAAAACCAATCACAATCCTTCTTTTTCCTTCTTCCCGGCTGATCTGGGCAGGTCCTAATTTATAGCTGACATTCGCAACCTGGGAAAGCGGAATCTGTGCTCCCGCAGTGGTAGCGATCATTAAATTATTAACATCATCGATATTCGTTCTGTGAAGGCTGTCGAGACGCACGACCAGATCGAAACGTCTTTCATTTTCAAATACCTGTCCGGTTGCTTTTCCTGCAAAGGCGGTACTTACGGCATTATTTACATCTTCTATATTCAGTCCGTAGTTGGCCATCCTGGTTCGGTCATATTCCACATTGATCTGGGGAAGGCCGCTTACCCTTTCAATCTGGGGAGCCGTGGCTCCGTCAACTGTCTGGATGATTTTTCCAACTTTATCTGCATAAATGGACAACGAATCAAGATTCTCACCGAAAATTTTAACGGCCACATCCTGCCTGATCCCGGTCATCAGCTCATTGAAGCGCATCTGAATCGGCTGGTTTTTTTCAAAAAATACACCGGGAATCGTTTCCAGTTTTTCGCTGATCTCATCGGCCAGTTCGGTATACGATCTTTTTGATTTCCATTCGCTTTGCGGTTTTAAAACTACGATGAGATCGGTAGCTTCAGGCGGCATGGGATCGGTAGGAACCTCAGCGGAACCGGTTTTCCCGACCACCATTTTCACCTCATCAAAATTTTTGATAATTCTGGAAGCCTGCATGGAAGTTTCTATACTCTGGCTGAGTGAGCTTCCCTGCGGCAGGATACAGTGGAATGCATAATCCCCTTCCTGCAGCTGCGGAATAAATTCGCCCCCCATATTTTTAAACAGGAAAGCACTGATAACAAAAACAAGAATGGTCGCAGAAACAATGACGTATTTTACTTTGACTGCCTTCTGTAATAAAGGCTGGTAGATTTTCTGCAGGAAATTCATCATTTTATCTGAAAATGTTTCTTTGTGCGAGATCTTTTTAGATAAAAACAAGGCACTCATCATCGGAATATAGGTCAGTGAAAGAATCAGGGCTCCCAGTATGGCAAATCCTACTGTTTTAGCCATTGGGGTAAACATTTTTCCCTCTACGCCGGCTAATGTCAGAATCGGAATATAAACAATAAGGATAATGATTTCCCCAAATGCGGCACTGCTTCTTATCTTTGATGCAGAGAGGAAAACTTCCTCATCCATTTCGCTCTGGGTAAGTGTTTTTAACGATTTTCTTAACCCCAGGTGATGTAAAGTGGCTTCCACAATGATGACAGCACCATCTACGATCAATCCGAAATCTATAGCTCCGAGACTCATCAGATTGGCACTCACGCCAAAAACATTCATCATTCCCAAAGCAAAAAGAAGAGAAAGCGGAATGGCTGATGCTACGATAAGCCCGGCTCTCAGGTTTCCGAGAAATACCACCAGTACGAAAATAACGATCAGCGCTCCTTCGATGAGGTTTTTTTCTACGGTATTGATAGCTCTTCCTACGAGATCAGTCCTGTCCAGGAACGGTTCTATCACCACATCTTCGGGAAGGGATTTCTGAATGGTCGGAATTTTAGCTTTGATACTGTTCACCACATCATTACTGTTGGCTCCTTTCAGCATCATTACGACTCCGCCTACCGCATCCACTTTCCCGTTATAAGTCAATGCTCCGTAACGTACAGCACTTCCAAAACGCACATCTGCGACATCTTTTATAAATATGGGAACGCTTCCGGTCTCATTTTTCACGGAAATATTTTTGATATCCTCCAGTGAGGTAACGAAACCTATTCCACGGATAAAATAGGCATTCGGCTTTTTATCAATATAGGCTCCTCCGGTATTCTGGTTATTTTTTTCGAGGGCTGTAAAAATATCCGAAATGCTTACCCCCATTGCTTTGAGGCGGTCCGGATTTACGCCTACCTCATACTGTTTTAATTCTCCTCCGAAGCTGTTGATCTCAGCTACTCCCGGTGTTCCGTTCAGTTGTCTGCGGACGATCCAGTCCTGCATGGTACGGAGCTCTTTGGCAGAATATTTCTTTTCGCTGCCTTTTTTGGGATGGAGAATATACTGATACACTTCCCCCAAGCCTGTACTTACAGGGGCCAGCTCTGGTGTTCCCACTCCCTTTGGAATTTCTTCTGCGGCGAGCTTTAACTGTTCGTTAATAAGCTGTCTGGCAAAATAAACATCTACATTTTCTTTGAACACCACGGTGATTACGGAAAGTCCGAACCTTGAAATACTTCTGGTTTCCTGGATGTCCGGAACGTTAGCGATGCTCTGCTCTATAGGGAAAGTAACAAGCTGCTCCACTTCCTGCCCTGCCAGTGTAGGACAGGCGGTAATGATCTGCACCTGATTGTTGGTAATATCCGGTACAGCATCTATGGGAAGCCTGGTAGCGCTCCATACTCCCCAGATGATCAAAAGCAGGGTCATAATACCGACGACCACCTTGTTTTTGATACTGAATTTTATGATTTTATCTAACACGATCTGTATTTAATTTTTATTGGTAATCCATGCATCCGGCCATAAAGCCGCTGCAAAAATATCACGAAGACCTCTGCAATGGAATTGCAAAGTTCAATGGATAGAAAGCCGAACTTTCTATGAATCAATAAAAATTAAATTTTAGGAGGCTGCCAGATATGGTCATACATCTGGTACGCGAAATTGTTTTTCTGAAAAAGAATTTTCTTTGAAAAATAAGCCTGAACATGGTTCGGGATTTCCAGTAACGGATCCATTCTAAAGGAGGATACCGTCATCTGGCAGCAACTGCAGGTACAAAGCGGTGAACAGATATCACCCTGATCTTTTGAATGAGATTCCTGTACATTGAATGACAGCTTGATCTCTGCCGATCCTGAAGAACGGTGCACATCTTCACACGGCATCAGTGATAATGCCATGAAATAGAATGCTAATATCCATCTTAACAGGTTCATATGGACAAAGGTATTGTTTTTTTCTAAAATGGAGGGATTTTAGAAGTTATTAATATTTGGGACATTCAATTTTTGTAAGGAGATAATAATTCTGCTCATCTTGTTTGAGCTATAATGGTCAATGCCCCAGCTCCCATAACAATGTCACTACCTTTAAAAATAATAACCCAAAATCCTCTCTTTCCTGAATACAATATTGTTTCTAAGCAACATCTGATATTTTTAACAACAAATAGAACAAAATAAAAGTATAATCATTTTACAAAAGAATAAAATACGACAGGTTTTGACGCTTCACTTAAATATTTTCGCACTAATAGTTAACCAAATTTAAAACGTTCAATATGAGAAGATTCATGTTCACAATTATCCAATAAGTCTTCTCCATGTGAACTAAAAAAGATACTTTTGCAAAAAAACGTTTAAATATATTTTTCGAACATTATGATGAAACAAAAACTACTGGTTTTAGCCCTGCTTACTTCAACATTTACTTTTGCACAATCCTGGAATTTAACGGGAAATTTGGGAACAAATCCTTCAAATAATTTTCTGGGAACCACTGACAATCAAACTTTAATGTTTAAAACCAATAATACTGAAGCCATGCGAATCCTTCCTGATGGAAAAGTAAAAGTAGGAACGGGTGACCCGGGAGGGACAGGTGAAGCATTTTTCAGAATCTATAAAGCAGAAAATCCTGTTTTTGAACTTGCCAGCTCACTCAGCTCATTCCAGATTATAAAATCTAACTGTGACGGATGCTTTGGAGGACAAAACGGAGATACAGTATTCAGAAACATAGGCAAAACCCACAATATCATTATGGCCATCCCAAGCAATTACAATGATGGGAGGTATTACATTGGAATACAAGATGCAGCCAATGGAACCTGGGTTAAGTTCTTTAATAATGCTACCGCAAAATTTGATGGAAAAATTTTTGCCAAAGAAGTAGAAGTTAAAGCCAATGTATGGGCAGATTATGTATTCAGAAAGGATTATAAGCTGAATACTCTGGAAGAAGTGGAAAAGCATATTAACGAAAAAGGACACCTTCCGAATATTCCATCTGAAGCAGAAGTTCTTAAAAACGGCATTAATGTCGCTGAAATGAATGTGAAGCTTATGGAAAAAATAGAAGAACTTACGCTGTATTCCATTGAGCAGAACAAAAAACTAAAAACACAATCAGAAAAGCTTGAAAAACTTGAAAAGCAGGTAGAAAAGCTTCTTTCTGAAAAAAACTAAAAAACACCCAATGAAAAAAAAATTACTTTCGATCTTTTCCTTACTGATCGGCTTTTTCGGTTTTTCTCAAACTGAAGTCTATTTTAAATATGATGAGGCCGGAAATCAAAGATACAGAGGTCCCAATGCTGCCGGAAAAACGGCTCCCACTGAAGCAGCAAAAAAAGAAACGACAACCATAGCATCACTGCAACAGCCTCATGCTATGGATGAAAAAACATTCTGGAAGCAGATCAGGCTTTACCCGGTGCCCGTTAATGATGTTCTGACCATCGACTGGACTGAAGAAGCTGATAACCTTATAGAATCTGTTTCGCTGTATCAGCACAGTACGGTGCACTGGAAATTACAGCAGCAGAATATTCCGGGGCTGAACCGTCAGCTTAAAATCAATATGACCGGCTATGACTGGGGTGTTTATATTCTGCGTTTTACTTTAAAAGACGGCAGAGTTTTTGGCAGAAACGTGACGAAAAGATAGAAATCAGAGAATTTAAAGATCTATGCATTGAAAGATTAAAAAAGAAAGTCTCCCTTTCTATTCATCTTTCAATCACTCAATACTACACAGATATGAAAATTATATTATCATTTTTACTGTCTTTCTGCTCAGTAATAGGCTTTTCACAAACCATACTTTACCAGACAGAAAGTACATCCAGAACCGTGCAGGATCCACAAGCTGTAGTGCTCACACAGGGGTTTCACGCTTCTTCCGCAGTATCCAATCCTTTTGTGGCTAAGATAGGACCTTCCAGTGAAAATTCCGGTGGAGGTCCTGTTGATTCTAATGCAGGTGCTACTAATCCTAGTGGAACAATAGCTCCGTCGGAAAAGAAATTTCATGATACTAAGGGAAATATTGAAGTGAATGGAGCCGGACAGCTACAGTTTACTTTACCTATTGCGCTTCCGCCGGGAGTGAAAAGTGTGGCTCCGCAAATTAATCTTGTTTATAGTAGTGGTTCAGGAAATGGAATTGCCGGCTATGGCTGGAATCTTTCGGGGATAACTGCTATTTCAAGGACCGGAAAAAATATTGAAAAAGATGGCGAAATCAAAGGAATTCAGCTTGATTATTCAGATTATTATAGCTTTAATGGCCAGCGGCTTATTTTAAAATCCGGAGAATATGGGAAAGATGGGGCCGAATATGTGACTGAGAAGTATTCTAATGTAAAGATTAAATCAGTTGGAGATTATCCTGTTAATGGGCAATTTGCAGGACCTGCACATTTTGAAGTTACATTTGAGGATGGCTCACAAGCCTGGTACGGTGCATATGTAGCTGGTACAACAAAATCCCAAACAACAACGCCTTTAGAATACAACATTGTAAAATGGAAGGATCCTCAAGGCAATTATATCACTTATAAATACGAATCTAATGCGAGTCTTGGCGGTTTCAGATCTTCAGATTTTATACGGAGAATATCATTGATAGAATGGGGAGGCAATGAAATATCAAGCAAACCTCATTTTAACTCAATTGAATTCACTTATATCGGCCGAGAATTAAAGGAGCAGTCTTACGTACAAGGCCTAGAGTTTACACAAGACAAGATTCTTTCCGAGATCAATGTAAATTCAAATGGAAATCCATTTAAAAAATATATAGTAAACTATATTAAGGATCCTAACAATACTCAATACCAGTTTGCCAATAAAATAACTGAATATAACTCCAATGGGGAAGCTGCAAACCCAATAACATTTGAGTATGAAACATCTACAAGAGCTGTAGATTGGGCAGGATCAAAAAGTTATTCTCTGGAAACAGGGTTATTAGGTGATTTTGATGGAGATGGAAAAATAGATGCTTTAGAATTTCATGATCAACAATTTAAAGTATGTGAAAGTTTAACATCTGGCTTTAATAACTGTGTTAACCCTACGTATAAACCAGCTGGCCTTTATCTTGTATCCAAAGCCTTAGATGAAATACAGGGAGTACTTACTTATATTGGGCCATTAAATATTACAAAAGAAGAATTTAAAAAAGCTATCGCTATTTCGTTCAAAAATCCATCAGGAATTGTCGAAAACAAACAAGGTTTTGCTTTATATAAGTTAGTAAACAATACTACTGACAATAAAAAAGACATTCATTTATTTGTCTATTCCATAAATGAATCTAATCAATTAGTACACCAATATACCAAGATTCTTCCAAATGCCGACTATGATTTCACTACTCCTGAAATTAATCCTTTGGAAGGTGGATATAGTGTGAAAACCACTCCATTAAAACTTACTGAGATGGATTTGGACGCAGATGGTATTTCTGAGCTTTTAATCGGCCTTAATGATGATGAACATACGAAAATCCAAATTCTTCAAAATCCTAATGATCCTATAAGCATCCCACAGTTTGAGGAAACTTTTAGCACACGGAAAAGATATATTATCATAAATATGGACACTCAGGTTCCTCCTACTCAGTCTTATTCTAATGTTTCTTTTTACCCATATGATATTGACGTTTTAAGCGTTTATAAAATCGGGGATTTTGATGGAGATGGGAAAACAGATTTTCTAAGATTTGACAGTGGAAATCGTCCTTTTATCATGCAATTTAAAAAAGGCACTGATAATATATTCTCTGTCATTGAAAAAGCTTTTTATCTTGATAACAATATAATCAAAGGCGTATCTAAGCATGCTGTTGTTGGTGATTTTAACGGGGATGGTAAAAGTGATTTATTAGTGCCTTCTTCAGCACTGACAATAGATTGGTATCTATACCAATCAACGGGAAAATCATTCGTAGAAGAAATAAAACCTAGTTTTGCTTTATTTCGTCAGGAACCGGAGTTTGTTGCTAATGACAACGGAACCGCAACTTTTGAAAGAACCAGCCATCAGGCTTATGATTTAGACAGAGATGGTAAAAGCGATTTTGTCACTTTTAATTACAGAAAGGAAAGACTTAGATTTACTTATATTACCGGTACTCCTTATTTTAAAATCAATTATTCCAATAAGATCGGAATTAAAATATCATCCGGTGGGAAAAAGTTCAATAATGACATCAGTTATTCATTTAATGAGGGGCCAATACAAGATACGAGTAATGGGGGATTTATAAATGCACCAGCTTCCAGCCTTTTCAGTCAAAGGACCGGATATGATTTCCAGGAACTTCTCGGAAACTTTAAAATCAATCAATCAGTTCATCAGATTGTGCTTATTGCTCCACAAATTGGTTACAATATCGCTGGTGACAGATTGAAAAAAATTGATTTTTATGACATATCTAAGGAGGCACGTATTAATGCCATTACTCAGGGAGGAATAAAAACCAACGTGGAATACAAAGAATTAGATCCTACCATCGATCCTAATTTTTATAAATCTGTAAAAAAAGAGCAGTATCCTTATATTGAGCTCAATAAAGTATATCAATCATTTGCTGTTTCCCAATTAAAAAATTCGGGCAGAAAACAAGACTTCAGATATAGAGGTTTTGTCAGTAATTTCACAGGAAGAGGTATGATAGGCTTCCGCCAAACAGCACGATCTTCATGGTATGCTGATGGGTTTGAAAATACAAAAACATGGTCGGGAGCAGAAATAGATCCATTAAATAATGGTGTTCCTGTAAAAGAATGGTCCATCAGAACCAATAATGAAAATCTTGTATTTCCGACAGATATTTCTGAAAACAATACTCAACTGTTGAGCTTCAGCTCCACTAAATACCAAACTGACGAACGATTAAATGATCAGATAGTAAGTAATATTTCTGCAGCTGACAGACCAAAAATCGTAAAAGCCATTATCCCTACAAGCACAAAAAATAAAGACTTTCTGACAGGAGTGCTTGTTGAAGGCAGTATTATTTATGGGGACTACTATCTACCGGCACAGAGTATATCTAACTTTAATAATGGCTATGGGATAAAAACTTCTAACTTTGAATATATTCACAATCCGTCGGGATCAGGTTCTGATTATTATATTGGCCGCCCAAAAACTAAAACTGATAAAGTACAGGCCTATGGAGATAGCAAATCTTCCAAAGAAGAATATATTTACGAAAACAATCTTTTAAAAACATTAAAAACCTGGAACAAAGATAATTCCGGCTATCTCTTGGAAACGTATCTGTATGATGGCTTTGGAAATATCACCCAAAAAGTAATCCGTAATAGTATAGATTCTCAGGAACAAACCAGCGGTATCACGTACGAACCTAAAGGAAGATTTATAGAAAAGGAGACCAATAATTTAGGTCTGGAAACTCATTTTATTTATAATGATTGGGGACAGATTGAAAAGCGAACAGATCCTTCAGGAAACACACTAATTAATACTTATGACAAATGGGGTAAGCTGCTCACTTCCAAAAACAACTTAACGGGAACAACCACTTATACCTATGAAAAAGATAATAACACGAATACTATCATTACTGAATATTCTGCTGATGGTGATATTTCGAAAAAATATACAAATAAATTAGGTCAGAATTACAAAGTATCTACCAAAGCCTTCGGACAGGGACAATTTGTATCGCAGGAAACACAATATGACATTTTGGGTAGAAAGCTTAAAGAATCTGAGCCTTACTTTGAAGGACAATCAGCTAATCAGTGGAATGTTATGGTCTATGATGATTCTGTATTTCCTTCTAAAGTAACTGCAACTTCATTTACTGGTAAACAATTGGAAACTTCGGTCTCAGGAAGCACCTCAACAGTAAAAGAATTAAATGGTTATAACAGAACCAATTCCAAAACCACTGATGCTTTAGGGAATGTGATTTCCACAACCGATAAAGGAGGAACGATCCAGTTTTTTTATAATGCTTCTGGGCAACAAATCAAAGCAAAATATGCTGAAAATATTGTGACAACCCAATATGATAACTGGGGCAGAAAATCAGAGTTCAATGATCCGTCCAATGGATTATACAAGTATGAATATGACGGATTTGGACAGCCTAAAAAGACTACCAGCCCTAAAGGAACCAAAGAATATACTTATAATAATTTAGGTCAGTTGATTTCTCATACAGAAATTTCAACAACAGATGGTGGACAAGCTACCAATAAAACCATTTCATATACCTATGATAATAAAGGCAGGGTAGTTTCAAAATCCGGATCATCCAAAGGGAAATCATACAGTTCTAGTGTTATTTATGATCCACAGGGAAGAATTCTATCTTCTTCTGAAAGCAGCAACGGTAAATACTTTATTCAGAAAGGTGTTACCTATGATGATAAAGCAAGAATAATTTCTTATGAAAAGCAGTTATATTCTTCAGGCATACTTACCAAAGTACAGATAGAAAATATCTACAGTGCCTGGAACGGAGAATTGTATCAGATCAAAGACAAAAATTCAGGAAAAGTACTGTGGGAAATTCAGGAAACCAATGCCAAAGGCCAGATTTTAAAAGGTAAATTAGGAGCTGCTGCGATTAATAATACCTACGATGGAAACGGCTTCTTAACGAATATGAACCATTCATCCATAGTAAAACCCTCTATTCTTCAACTCTCATATTCTTTCGATGCCATTAAAAACGAATTAAAGAGCAGAACCACCGGAGGAGATTTCAATATTGTGGAATCATTCGATTATGATGACAATAATCGTTTGGTCAACTGGACCAATCCTGTAACAGGCATTAAACCAGCAGCCAACCGAAACGTCTATGATATTAAAGGAAGAATTACCCAAAATGATCAGGTGGGAACCATAAAATTTGAAAATTCCACCAAAATCTATCAACCTACGGGAATGACATTAAATGCTGCAGGTACTCAAAATTATAACAATGATATGATCCAGAGCATTGCTTATAATGAAAATAATGATCCTGTATTCATTGATGGAGAAAAAGGAGATGTCGCATTTCAATATGGTCTTACCAGCATGAGACAAAAAGTAAGCTACGGAGGAAACTTCGATCCTGATCAGGAAGGAAAATTTACCAAATTCTATAGCGAAGACGGAAGCTTTGAAGTGCTTAAGGATAATATCACCGGAAAGGAAAAACATATTCTTTACATAGGCGGAACTCCTTATGAAAGTAATATTGTATATTTAAAGAACTTTACAGAAGACAGTGGCTCCTATAAATTTTTGCATAAGGATTATTTGGGAAGTATTCTTGCGATCAGTGATGAAACCGGAAACAAGCTTGAGCAGAGACATTTTGATGCATGGGGAAATTTCACTCATCTGCAGGTTGGAAATGGTGCTGTTATTACAGATAAAAATATCATTAACAGTACTTCTCTATTATTGGAAAGAGGATATACCAGCCATGAGCATTTTGCAGAAGTTGGAATTATCCACATGAATGGCAGATTGTATGATCCATTGTTAAGAAGATTCCTTAACGCAGATGAAAACATTCAGGATCCTACGAATACCCAGAATTACAACAAATATGGATATGTATTAAATAATCCATTGATGTTCAATGATCCGAGTGGAGAATTTGCTTTTGTGGCAGGATTTTTCCTGACCTATATTGCTCCTATTATTTGGGCTGCAGTTGTAGGAACTGCTATAAGTGTTGGTATTTATGCTGTTCAGGCAACAATAAACAATAACTGGTCCTGGAATGGTTTTGGAAAATCTCTTTTGATGGGAGCCGTCACAGGAGCTGTATCGGGAGGACTGGGGCAGATATTCACTGCAGGAGAGTTTTGGGCAGCTGTTGGAAACGGGGCTTTAACAGGAGCCGGAAGTGGCGGGGCTGTTTCATTAATTAATGGAGACAATTTCCTGAAAGGATTAGTAAAGGGTGCCGTAATTGGAGGTGCAGTGGCCGCTGTGAGTGACATTCTTGATTTTTATTCACGTCCAAGAATTCAAGAATTAACAAAAGGCGAATATGATTCTCATGGAATAGCAGATTCAGGAACTCCTTTAGAACCTTCGGTAAATACTTTACGAAAAATGTATAAAGAAACTGGATGGGATAAAATGGATACGGGAGCAAAACAGTTTTATGTAGATCATGTATCTGGTGGTTATACCAAAAGAGGTGATTATTATATTAATAATAAGGGTCAAGAAGTATTAGCCTATACAAGAAGGAATTTTTGGGATCGTAATACTTCTAGTCTGTCGTTCTCGAAGGCTGCTTTTGGTTCTAAAATTAAGCTTGGATTTCTAATGACTCATGAATTGGGGCATTCTACTATAAATCTTGATTCTAGCTTGAATAGTTTTTTACAAGTTAAAACAAAAAATGGATATGAACCTGAGTTACTTTATCCGGGGGCTCAAGGAGAATTAGGGAAGTTAACAATAGAGCATGGAGCCATATGGGGAATTGAAAGAGATTTTCTAAAATTAAATGGCTTAACTAAACTTCCTGGTGTCTTTGACAGTTCACTTGAATATATTTTTGATAATTATATTTTGAAAAGCTCACAATTTAAACATGTATATGATAAAATCAAGCATTTACCAGTTAAGATTAAGTAAACTAATCTTATTTCTCCCTTTATTATTGAACTGCAGTTCGAATGAAAAATTTAAAGATAAGAATGATATAATGATAAAAATTGAAAAAAAGGAAATGTTAGATGATAATAATCTAATCGTAACTCTTTCCTTTAAAAACAATTCAAACAAAAACTACGTAATACCCAATTACCTAGGGTATTACATAGTTCATATTATGCAGGAAAATATACAATATGATGCACCTGGAAAAATAGGTGGTAAAATTATCGCTTCTGAGTTTTCCAACAATTTGGATGATAAACATTTAAAATTGTTAAATTTATATTATGTTAACACTTTTTATAAAGATGACAAATGCAACAAACTTTCTGACTTTATCAGCTTTAATGAATTAACATATACTAGTTCACTCTTATTTTTGCCTTACAATACGCATAGGAAAATAATTATAGTATTTAATGCCAATTATTATAATAAAAATACGCTTAATAATAAAAGTAGTAGAATATCATTAGGTCTAGATTTTCCTAAAAATTTTAAAATTTTAGATTCTCTACTGAAAAAAGAAAAAATCAATTACTCAATTTATGATAAAAGTTCCATTTTAAAAGACACATTATTTATCAATAAGTAAAGACATTTAAATAGCTAAAGCCCAATTACTGATGAGCAAAAGAGGTTGGTATTATCCACATGAACGGCAGATTGTATGATCCGTTGTTAAGGAGGTTTTTAAATGCTGACGAAAATATTCAGGATCCGTATAATACCCAGAATTATAATAAATATGGGTATGTATTAAATAATCCATTGATGTTTAATGATCCTAGTGGAGAGTTTTTGGGGATGCCTGAACTTATATCGGCAATGGTGATTGCTACTATAATAGCAGGGTTTAGCTATACCGTGATGACAGCAATTACCGGCCAGAATTGGGACTTGGGGAAATTCTTTAAAACGACATTATTTGCTGCAGCATCTGCTGCAGTAACTTACGGGATAGGCAGTGTATTTGTCACATCGGCTGGTACTACTACCCAGATTGCGAAACAATTAGGAGAAATAGGTACCATTTTTGTACAAGGAACAGTACATGCCCTGGCACAGGGAACGCTATCTTTGATGCAGGGTGAAAACTTTGGAAGTGCTTTTACTTCCGGACTTTTAGGAAGTTTAGGGGCTTCTGCTTTTAGTTCTGCAGCAGGAAAATTTGCAAATAGTGCGGTTGGAACTATTGCTTCGGGAGCTGTTTTAGGAGGGGTAGGATCTGAGCTAGCTGGAGGTAACTTCAGGCAGGGAGCTGTAATTGGTGGGTTTGTTGCTGGATTTAATCATGTGATGCATAGAATGGGAGTAATGAAGATCCTCTAAGAAAACAATTAAAAGATGAGTTTGAGGGTACAGGATTAGATCCTGATTCAAAAGCAACGTTTTGTGATTGGGAAAGTCTTACAGAAAAGTTACCAACATTAAAAAATCTCTTGACTAGAACTAAATCTGAGTTTTCTATCAATGATAAACTTGGCTCAATTGTTCCTGCTAAGCAAGTTGGGGAATCAAACAAAATACAAGTAAACACAACATTATTAAAGACCAAGCTTAACTATGCTTATACATTAGGACATGAAATGATACATGTTTTTGATTCAATATATAATTACTCTATAATCATGAATATTTTGGGAAGAACTACAATGGGAAGTCACGGTTATGGTTTTTATAAAGAATATAGATCCTATATGTGGATGTATAATAATGGTGACAATATAAATATAAATGCAAATTCATACCTAAAGGCTTACATTTTCGATTCATCAAGGAGGTGTAGATAAAGTTTATAAAAATTTAAATACATTAAATAGTTCCGTAATCAATCCCTAAAATTATGAAAAAGTGGTTATTTGCATTTTTTATTTTGAGTGTAATATTTACAAAATCTCAAATTAAACTCACAATAAATAGTATCGAGAGGAATAAAAATTTTCTCACTATTTCTATTATCAACAATACCTTTGATACATATATATTACCAATAGACACTGTAGGATTCAAAACTTATCATCAGGAAAATAAGTGTAATGATTTTTTTATGATGAGAAATTATCCTGATTTAGGACTTATTCCCATGATTTCAGATAGCAAATCTAACTATATAGAAGCCTTTATTCAGAATAAAGGTGAGCTTATATCAGATAATAATCCTTACAGAAAAAATGACGAAAAGTATAAAAAAAGAAAAGAAAAGATAATAAAGGAGTGGAAAGAAAAAAATAAAATTAATGATAAAGATAATAGCTGGATAAACGTAAACCATTATGTGTATAATCATCTAATAATTTTAAAACCACATCAAAAAATTACTTTTAAAAAGAAGTTCGACTATACAGAGTTAAACGAGTCAGAGGAAATTTACTCCTATGACTATTATCCATTAGAAAAAGGTATCAAATACGATATGTTTTTAAAGATATGTATTGATGAATCAGTTTATCAATATTTAACAAAGAAACAAGTACAGAAGTTTAAAAATTATACTTTTTTTAAAGGAGTAATAGAGTCAAATAAATTATCTATAAATTAAAATGATATAATGCTTTTGGAATTGACAATGTGTATAGTACATATCCTCAGATTAAACCAGGAAATCAATATCTTTTTACGGATACACCAATGAGAGGGTAAACTTCCCTGTAAAATTTAAGTTTCCAGTAGGAATATTTCTTATCTGTTTTTATAGGTTGTACACCCCAAACTAAGGCAAATCCAGAACTCATCTACCACACGTCAGATTATGATTTAGGAGCCACTCATGAAGAACATATTTATAACAGTTCAACCTGGCTCTATGAATATAAAAAATAGAAATCACAGATGAAGAACCACACAATATTAAATTTAAGACTTCTGCTGATAACTATTACCTGCTTTTTTGTAGGCTGTAAAAAAGCGGAACAAAGCAGCAATACCACACAGCAATCCGATCAATCCGTTGAACAAGAATTCATTCCAAAATATAGAAAACTCTACTTTGATTATGACGGAATAGATCATTATCATATCAGTATTGATGAAGGTTCGGTCATGGCGTTAGATACGATTCCGAATCGCTCAAAAGAAGATCAGTTAAAACTTGATTTAATTATTAACAAAACTCCCAGAAATATAAATGATACGGAGTTTATAAAAAGTCTGGAAAAAATCGGCTTCAAAAAATCAGCAATACCATCTCACAACTTCAAAAAGATCAATGAGATATTTATTGAAAAGACGGTAAGTGAAAATATTGAATATGCCTGCGTTCCTGTGTATCGGGATATTTTGATTTTTAAGAAGAAAGAAAAAAACATCGGAATAGCAAAAATATGTTTTGACTGTCATCAGAAACAAATAACAGGAACAAAAGCCAATATTGAAAATTTCGGACAAGATGGCGATTATGAGAGGCTCCAGCAAATTCTTTATAATAACTAATATCAATAAAAAAGCCACGATACCAAAACATCGTGGCTTTAAAAAATCAAATCTAAATAAATAATTACAGGTTAGGATTATTCTCAATCTCCTTCTGCGGAATACTGAACAGATAATATTTGCTGTTCGGGGCAAAAGCAGACTGGTCCGGGAAACTGAAGACCGAATGCCCTCTTCCGTTGACCGTTTTTACCGTTCCGTCCGGAGTGGTGATCTGAACTTTGATAGGTTGTCCGGCGGCATCTATATAAGGTTTTCGTACTACATTGCCCTGCGTTCTGATAATATCTGACAGGGAGAAACCTTCCCCGAAAAGTTCTTTCCTTCTTTCGATCAGGATTTCTTTGATCACTTCATTCTGGGTAAGAGATCCGCTGTAAGGATTGGCGTTTCTGGCTGCTTTTAATTCGTTTAAAGCCGTAATTGCATTCGTGACATTTCCAATTCTGGCCTCAGCTTCTGCCTCGATCAGGTACATTTCGGCGGCTCTCATCAGGACAATATCAGCAATAAGACCGGTTTTAAATTTAAATTTTGAATACCTCAAAAGACCTTCCCTGCCCGGAACTCCGTCCCACTGAAAAAGCTGGGATCTGATATCATTCGCATCAAATAAATCTTTGAAAAAAGGATCAGCCATAAAACTGTAATAATAACTTCCCGAAGACGATACATCCAGATAATGGAAAGCATAGCTCGCCCCCGACTGCTCCTGGGTTTGTCCGTGCCCCCAGATCCATTCTCCGTTGGTGATATCATTGAACCCTTCCTTATACTTTTCAGCAGCCATCAGAGGATAGCCGGTTCTGGCAATTTTTGCGGCTGCAGCGGCCTTGCTCCATTCCCCGGTATTCAGATAGGTTCTTGCTAAAAGACCGTTAACCACAGCTTTATTGATCTTATCTTTGTTATTTCGAGAATAGTTGGCCAAAAGAAGGTCCGCCTCCGTAAGATCACTTTTAATCAAAGTATAGATTTCCTCAAGGCTTGCTCTTTTCTTTGGAACAGAACCAATCGCGGAAGGTTCCGTATAGATCGGAGCGGTAAGTGCGGTTTTGTCCTTCAGATAGCTGAACTGGTAAAAGCTCGCCAGGTTCAGGTAGCAGAAGGCACGCAGCGCTTTGGCCTGTCCTTTTACCTGGTCTTTTTTCGCCTGGCTGCCTTCCGTCTGATCAATACGGGTAATTACATTGTTCATATTATTAATGGTGGAATACAGCGTAAACCAGATAAACTGCACCCGGGAAGCTGTATTATTTACCAGTTCTGTAAACGCATAGGCAGAAGGAAAACCATATTTGTTGGTCAGGACAGCGGCATCGCTCCCCATAGCATCACTGGTTCTCAGCACCGTAGAATACCCGATATTAGCATAAGTAGGACCGTCATCCTGCAGTTTTGCCCACGCACCATTAATTACTGTTTCTGCACTTTCTGCGGTTTTGAAAACTTCTTCACCGCTGGCCTGATCTGTGGGAGCCGTTTCCAGTTCGTTGGTACAGCCAGTCAGCGACCATAAGCCAATCAAGGCAAAAGAAATATATTTTAATTGTTTCATTGTTTTAAATTTAAATGGGATTAAAGGGTTGCCTGAAGTCCGAAAGTAATCGTTCTCATGGCAGGGTATCGGTAATATGTGGTTCCGTCCAGTGCCTGCTCCGGGTCCATTCCTTTATGCTTGTAGAAGGTCAGAAGGTTTTCTGCCTGAACATAAATTCTGAATTTCTTCAGTCCCAGCCTTTCAAAATAATCAGAAGGGAGCGTATATCCAAGACTCACATTTTTAAGCCTTGCATAAGTTCCGGAATACAAAAATCTTGAGGAAGTGGAGTTCCAGTTATTGGTGGTGGTACTTAATGCAGGAACATCCGTATTCGGGTTTTCCGGTGTCCATCTGTTCAGCATTTCGGCACTCCAGGCACGTCCTCCGGCACTCCCGTTAGACATCAGCGATGTATAATCCGTATCCAGTATCTTTCCCCCGATACTGAATGTCAACAGTCCGGAAAGATCAAAGTTTTTATAGGCAACACTTGTACTGACTCCTCCGGTTACTTTAGGCAGAGCAGAGCCTTGTACGGTTTTTGTTGCTTTCGCATATTCCGAGGTAGTTCCATCTACTGTATTCCCGTTCGCATCCTGATAAATATATCTCCACAGCGGCTTTCCATTGGAAGGATCCACTCCTATCCATTCGGGAATAAAGAAGTCATAAATAGATCCGCCCACTTCCAAACGTTTGGTCCCGGATATAACGGAGCCCTTCGGAAGCTTTGTTATTTTATTGGTTAATGTACTCAGGTTCACATCCACATTCCACTGGAAATTATCATTTTTAACGGGTGTAGTGAATAATGAGAATTCAAAACCTGTATTCTGTATTGTTCCTACATTAAAAGGAAAATCACTGATCCCGAGGGATGGAGCAACCGGCATATTAAACAAAAGGTCCTGACTTTTCCTTTTGAAATATTCCACATTTCCTTTTACCCGGTTATTCAGAACGGCGAACTCAAGTCCTATGTTTAAATTAAGATTGGTTTCCCATTTTACATCATTCGTCTGAATTTTTTCGAGAACGGTTCCCGGCTCGCCAAGGTTATTGTAAAATTTATATAATTCCTGGTAAGCATAATACAGTGAAGATCCGTTAGGTCTGCGGAGCTTATCGTTCCCTTGTCCTCCGTAACTTGCACGCAGTGTCAATTGGTTGAAAACATTCAGATTTTTGATAAAATCTTCATTGGAAGCTTTCCATGAACCTCCCACTGACCAGAATTTCCCCCAGCGGTTATCGGCAAAGAACCTGGAAGAACCGTCTGCCCTTCCTGATACAGAAAAGAAATACTTGTTGTTAAAGTCATATTCTGCTCTACCTAAGAAACTCAACAGGGAAAATTTGTCGCTGTTTCCGCTGAAGCTTCCCAACAAAGCGGCTGCGTCCGGCTCATAATAGTAAGGCAGCGAAAACTGGCTTCTGGAGCCGGATAAGGTTTGATAATCATATTTATAAAATTCCTGGCCTGCCAGAACATTCAGGTGATGTTTTCCCAGTTTCTTGTCAAAAGTCAGGATATTACTGGTCGTATAAGAAAGCGTTCTGCTGTTTGATTTCGTTACCGAACCACCGGTTTCACTTCCCTGCCCGATCAATGGGTTGGAATAATAATGACCATTGTAATTCACTAAATCAACAGAAAAACTGGTTTTAAATTTCAGCTCCGGGAGAAACGTAAAATCTAAAAATCCTTTCCCTGAAAAGTTATCCTCCTTATTTTCGTTTTTATCAAGAGGAAGCGTTGCCGCGGCATTCTGGTTCTGCAATGCACTTGTCGGCCTGTATTTTCCGAAATCATAAATCCTGTTTCCGTCTGCATCATATCGGTAGCTCCCGTCAGCATTTCTTTCATAATAGGGATAGAAGGAAGGAATCACTCTGGCCGCATTAATAATATTGTCGGTTCTTGAATCCGAGGATGGCGGCGCATTCTGAATACTGTTCGTATAGCTTAGGTTCACCCCTGCATTCAGCCATTTTTTAACTTCTGAATTAATTTTTAATCTGGTCGCAAATTTCTGGAAACCGGACTCAATCGCAATCCCTTTGTCATCAAGATACCCTAATGAAAAGAAATAATTACTTTTCTCACTGCCTCCGCTGATATCAAAATCCACCTGGCTTCTGGAAGCTGTGCGCTGAAGAATATCTCTCCAGTCATCATTCCACAGTGCTTTTGCGCCCGGCACGAGCTTTCCGTCGGTACCGACAGGATTGGGGAAACCGGTTCCGTAAGGATTGATTCCCAGGGCAGTCACCAGATTGTCACTGGCCATCTGCCCTGCCTGCTGAGCAGTGATCTGTCCGGATTTGTATCCGTTTCTCAATGCTTCCCAATACAACTGGAAATATTCATCGGTGCTTACCTGTTTGTAATCTTTTACCGCTCTGTCTGAAAATCCCTGGCTGATATTAAAATTAATCCTCGATTCTCCTTTTTTACCGGATTTCGTGGTGATAATGATGATACCGTTGGCTCCTCTGGAACCATAAAGGGAACTGGCCGTAGCATCTTTCAGGACGCTAATGGACTCAATATCATTCGGGCTGATGGAATTGATATTTCCGTCAAAAGGAATTCCATCCACAACATACAACGGATCACTTGAAGCGCTGATAGAACCCACTCCCCTGATCCGTACAGAGGCTGTGGCACCAGGCTGTCCGGAAGCACTTACTGCCTGAACACCCGGAACCTGCCCTTCGAGGGCTTTGGTAATATTGGTAACCGGCCTGTTATTGATCTTATCACTTGAAATGGTAGCCACTGAACCCGTATAGCTTGTTCTTTTTGCTTTCCCATAAGCAATCACGACTACTTCATCAATTTCTTTTTCTCTGATGGTATCTTTTTTCGGCTTTACTTCCTGTGCATGGGCACTGAATATTCCCAGAAAAAATACAGCTACCGGGGGAATCCAGGCTTTAGAATTAATTAAACCTTTGCTAATCATAATCAATTTTATTTATCATATATTAAAAATTAACCCTTTGCAGAAAAGACAGCAAAGGGCATCGACAGATACGATAAACCAAATGCTTATTTTTCCTTTAAAGGCTGAATGTAACACCTTGCTCCGGGGCAGGTTGTTAAGATTTCACAGGGTCAGTTCCCTCCATCTTTCTTTATAAGCCGATCGAAATATGTTTGCAAATCTAAAAACAATTAGTCCACAAAACAAGTAGACTTTAATATTTTTAATGATAATTTTATAAAAACTAAAGTTAATTTTATCATAAATGCACTAAAAATAGAGGTTTACATAAAATGAGAAATGTTAAAATATGAGATATATCATTAAATATAATATAATTTTAACAACAGAAAAATGGCTGCCTTTTACAGACAGCCATTCGACAAAATTTCACTTTATAATAGATTAATACAATCTCTGAATTGAAATAAAAACCTCCAATGTATTGTCAGCAGTAATTGAATCTGTTGTTACATTACCATTGCTTCCGGTAAAAGATTTATTATCAACACGAAGCACATAATACACGCGGTACCATTTATTATCAGCCGTAGTCACATCAAAAGTTACCGTTTCATTTCTTCCCTGCGTAAGATAAACCCCGTCATCAAATTGCGCATAATTGTTAGGGAAAATCACCAGGTTGGCTCCATGGGAATCCCCCGTATGGGTAGACACTTCAGAAACCCAGACTTTCGCATTGGAAGAAGTGATATTATAGAGTCGCGGATCCATATTGGTACTCGCTCCTGTTCCGTCGAAAGCACCGGGCGATGTGATAAATGCATCAATCCTGAAGGTGTTATTCAGTACCGGAAGGTCCGTAAGATACTGGCTCAACAGGAAAGAGGCCGACTTACGGGGAATGGAAGAATGATAAAATACCAGATCCCCAGGAGAAATCCCATCTCCGGCACCTACGATAGCACTGCAGCTTTTTCCTCCGATTGTTAGGGGAAAAGTCGTTGGTGTAGGACTCGTCACTGTAGGTGTTCCTGACACCGTATAGCTTAGTACTCCGGATCCGGAATTAAAATTCCCTGCAGATAATGTTGCCGTAAGTCCGTTTACAGGACCGATGACCTGAGAGGTATATACTCCTCCGTTTCCACCGATGTAAGGTACATTCATGGTCCCTGTATAAGGAACCCCGGCGGTATAAGTACTTGGGGAAAGTGTAATCCCGTTGCAGGTAATACTTCCCAGTGTGCCGGGTGCAAGAGATCCGTTATTAAAGGTTCTCCATTCCGTTCCGTTCCAGAAAACATACCCGTTATAGGTGAGTCCGCCAGTCCCAAGATTATATACCAGAAGTCCGGTAGCCGGAGAAGGTATGGTCACCTGATCCGTCTGGGAAGAAAGTGCTGCTTTTGGCCCAAGAAAACCTTTCTTGGTTCCTGAAGGCAGCCCATCTACATTTACATCCAAAATGGCAGAGGCATCGGGCTGATTGGTCCCTATGCCTACACTTCCCGTTGCTGTTACCACAAGATCATTGGCCTGCTGCAATGGTATTGGAATTCCTGTTGTTGGGTTATCTTTCGCGCCATCCACATGAAAAATCCCCTGGGGATTCGCAGTATTAATACCAACCTGTGAATAGACTGCAGTAAAAGATAAAGCTGTCATTAGTAAAATAATTTTCTTCATAAGTAATTTTTTAAAGGGGTTAATGAAAAGAGATGTATACAATCTCCTTCTGAATTCACTTGTGAGTTATAGATATTGTGTTTTTAGAATGTTAGTTTTGATGAGTATGGATTCTTTTACTATAAAATCCTGAATATTTTTATGTTTTTTCTCTAATTTTGCGAAAGACATTTCCTCTTCATTTTTAACCGGTATTTTTGGAGTTATTGTTAATGATCCCAACAGATAAATCTACTTTGCAAAAGTATTTTTATCACTGATTCCAAAAAAGTGGTTAATTAATGATAATCATGAATATGGCTTAAACAGGATTATCAGACTCAAACACAAACAGTTATCAAAATCATTTTCAGGAATTCATTGTATTGTACTGAAATAAACCGATCTTAACTTACTGATGAACACAAAAAATGAACAAATAGAAAAATTAAAGCAAGAGCTGATTGATCGATATATCATCCTTATGGTTACGATCTTGGGAATTTATGCTGCCATTTTCACATTCTATATTTACGACAAGGTGATGTCGTGGTATATGATTGGCGGATTATTCTTTTTAGGCTATAGCCATGTGCTTGTACGAAAAAAATTTCCAAATTATGCGCTCGTTCATCTGTATTTAATTGTAGCACCGCTATATAATTTTTATGTCATGCTTGCTTTTTGGGATAATTCTGTGGCCAGTTTTTGCTGGTTGCTGCCCATCCCCCTGGGAGCTTACATCTTTTTCAGTAAAAAGGAAGTCATAGTCTATACTGTTTATGTTCTTCTGATCATTGTCCTGGGTTACATTTTAGCCAATAACCTGACCTTCACTTTTCCAAAACACTCACAGAAAGAGGTTCTTTTCACCGATACCATTCTGATCACTTCCAATATCCTGGTGGTTACTTTGCTGATCTATTACAAAGACAAGATCAGAAAGCTTGAGATTATATCTCAGTTCACCCAAAACCAGAAGGCAGAAAAAGAAAAGATAATACCTCCAAAAGCAGCACCTGAAGATCAGGATACTGATAATGAAAATATGGAGAAACTCTTTTCTAAAATTGAAGGTTCTATGACTGAAAACATGCTGTTTAAAGATGTAAAGTTCAATCTTTCTTCGTTGAGCGTTGCCCTGAATGTCAACAGCACTTACATCTCCAAAGCGATACGATATAAGGGATATCCCAATTTCAACAGTTACCTGAACACCTACAGAATTAACTACGTGAAGAAACTATTCACTGAAATCGATTTTCAGAAAACCACATTAATGTACGTGTATACGGAGGCTGGATTTTCCAATCAATCTACTTTCAACAGGGTTTTTAAACAAATTGAAGGCATTACCCCTTCAGAATATTTTCAGAAAACCCTTAAGGACAGCAATGAAAGCGGTCTGTAAAAAAATATTTATCTTTGATTAAATTATTTTCAATGAAAGTCCTTATCATCAACGGCCCCAACCTGAACCTTCTGGGAACAAGAGAACCTGAAATTTACGGTACTACTTCCATGGAATTCTATCTGCAAAATCTGAAATCAGAATTCACATTGTATGATCTGGATTATTATCAATCCAATATTGAGGGGGAAATCATCAACAGGCTGCAGGAGGATAATTTTGATGCCGTGGTAATTAATCCCGGAGCGTACACGCATTACTCCTATGCCATTGCAGATTGTTTAAAAAACATCAAAAAGCCAAAAGTAGAAGTTCATATCAGTAATATTTACCAAAGGGAAGAATTCCGTCAGAAATCGGTAACGGCTGCGCATACGGATGCGGTATTGTCCGGTTTCGGGATGGAGGGTTACAGGCTGGCGATTTTAAGTTTGAAATAAGACAGTGTGTTGAACAAAAACATGATTCGATTCCGTCTGAAAACCTTTTGTTTATCTTAAAAAATTAAAATGTTCAAAAAGCTTTGTGATCGTTTTTATTCCCACAGATTCCTCAGATTTTCACAGATGTTTGAGAATATTTTAAAAAAAACTTAGGTGAGCTTCTCTGCATTGCAACATTAAAGCCTTAAATCACTTAAGTGTTCAAAAAAGCTTTTGTGGTTAAATTCTCTCGCTGATCTTGCAGATAAAGTTGATTTGCTGAGCACATTTATAACCACCATATGACATCGTTACTAATTTAAAAGAAAATAAAAAAGCCTCATCGTTTGATGAGGCTTTTGTTATATTAAGTAGTTTGCTGCTGAAGCTGAGGCCCTGAAGCAATAAGCTTCCTCCCTTCTTCAGTATCGCAATACTGTTCAAAGTTTTTGATATATCTTGCGGCAAGATCTTTTGCTTTTTCTTCCCACTCTGAAGCATTGCTGTACGTTTCTCTAGGGTCTAAAATACCTTCGGAAACATTCGGAAGCTGTGTAGGAATTTCAAGGTTCATAATTGGAACCTGAGTTTTAGGAGCGTTTTCAATAGATCCGTCAATAATGGCATCGATAATCGCTCTTGTATCTTTCAGAGATATTCTTTTTCCTGTTCCGTTCCACCCAGTATTCACCAGATAAGCTTTTGCTCCGTGTTCCTTCATTTTCCCGATCAGTGTCTTAGAGTACATTGTTGGGTGAAGGGTAAGGAACGCCTCTCCGAATGCAGGGGAGAAAGATGGTTCAGGTTCAGTGATTCCTCTTTCTGTACCTGCTAATTTAGAGGTATATCCACAAAGGAAATGGTACTGCGCCTGGTTCTCATCCAAAATTGAAACCGGAGGCAATACCCCGAATGCGTCTGCAGAAAGATAAACAATCTTCTTCGCGTGTCCTGCCTTGGAAGGAAGAACAATTTTATTGATATGGTAAATAGGGTAAGATACTCTTGTATTTTCCGTGATAGATCCGTCTTTGTAATCTGCAATTCCGTTGTTTACCACTACGTTTTCAAGAAGTGCATCTCTTTTGATCGCTCTGAAGATATCCGGTTCTTTTTCTTCGGAAAGGTCAATTACCTTGGCATAACATCCACCTTCATAGTTGAATACTCCGTTGTTATCCCAGCCGTGCTCATCATCACCGATCAGGAATCTCTTAGGATCCGCAGATAAAGTGGTTTTTCCTGTTCCTGAAAGACCAAAGAAAAGCGCTACATCACCTTCTTCGCCTACGTTGGCAGAACAGTGCATAGAAGCCATTCCTTTCAGTGGAAGGTAGTAATTCATCATGGCAAACATTCCTTTCTTCATTTCACCGCCGTACCATGTACCTCCGATGATCTGTAGTTTTTCAGTAAGATTGAACATAATGAAGTTCTCAGAGTTTAATCCCTGAGCTTCCCAGTTAGGGTTAGTAGTTTTGGAACCGTTGATTACTGTGAAATCCGGAGTTCCGAAATTCTCAAGTTCATAATGAGACGGACGGATGAACATATTAGTAACGAAATGCGCCTGCCACGCCACTTCAACGATGAACCTTACTTTTAGTCTTGTGTCTGTGTTGGTACCGCAAAAAGCATCAACCACATAAATTTTCTTAGCCTCAGAAAGCTGGTTCAGCACTAATGCTTTACACGAATCAAAATTTTCCGCTGTTGTAGGAAGGTTTACTTTCCCGTCCCAGAAAATTGTGTCTCTTGTAACATCATCCTGAACTATGTATCTGTCCTTAGGTGAACGACCTGTGAAAATTCCGGTTTTTACTGATACCGCACCAGATTCAGTAAGCTCAGCTGTCTCAAAGCCTTGATTTTCAGGAGCTACTTCAGCCTGATATAACTCCTCGTAAGAAGGGTTATAGACCACTTCGTAATTTCCTTTAATCCCTAATTTTTCTAAATCCTGGATGATTTTAGCGTGTTTCATTTTACTTATATTTTCTATTTCTTTATTGGGTTCAACAAAATTAATATTAATTATTTGTTAAAGGTGGTTTAAATATAATGATATAAGTCAGAATGACAAATAAAAATAAAGGATTGTAAATAATTGATTATAAATTAATTATATCAGACCATTCAAAAACGGCGTTAAAACCTTTTCCCCAAAAATAGTCCTTATAGCCGTCAAATTTAGCACTCATCACAAAATCTCCACCCCATGCCCCCAAACTTTTGACGAAAACAGGGCAGTCTGCGAAAAATTTTTCTTTAACTGTAGGAATTTCAAGGAATTTTGCAATTTTTTGTTCATGAATCATCATCAGCTCAGAAAATTTTTCCAATTCACTGCATAACAAAACTTTTTTTGTGATATCCGAAAATTCATCAACCAAAGTTTGAGACTTTGCTTTTGACTTGTAAAAATTGATTCCTTCCCTGCTGTCCTGTTTCTGATTTAAATGAATAAAAATCAGTTCATTTTTGAATGGCGGGTCGAAATTTACTCTTTCATAGGCAATTTCCGGCTTGCTCCGGAAAAGTACCGCCGATTTTTCTTTTGCCACCGCAATATCATAGCCGCTTCCGCCCAGACTGATTGAATTTAAATGAAAAGGATTGATGTCTGCCCACTCAGCAAGGTTGTTCATTAAGGTGGAACTGCTGCCAAGCCCGTAATCGGCAGGAAACTGAAGATTGGTCCTTATATGGTAGGTGGTATTGCTTTTGAATTTGATTTCAGAAAGCTGCTGAACATTTTTTAAGGTTTTGAGGATAAATTCAGCGCCTGGAAGTAGATTGGTCTCCAGAATTTCCCAGTTTCTGTAATCAATGACCGCTTTGAGCCATAGTTTATTCTGATGAGAGGCTTCCCAGAAAATCAATGATTTTTCATTTTCTGTTTCTTCAAAAAAAAACTCTTGTCCAGGCTTGGTAGGTACCGCCAGGACAAGAGCTCCGTCTATCGCGAAATATTCTGAAGTAAGCATAAGCTTTCCCGGTGAAAATATTCCGCTCATATTTTTCTTAATTAGATGGCTGAAGCAACATCTACAGAAGGATCAATTTTCTTGATAAGCCCCTGAAGGGTTTTTCCAGGACCTACTTCTACAAAATTAGAAGCACCGTCCTTGATCATATTCTGAACAGACTGTGTCCATTTTACAGGACCTGTAAGCTGAGCGATCAGATTTTGCTTGATCTCTTCAGGATTGATTACAGCCGTCGTAGTGATATTCTGATACACCGGAATAGTTGCTTTTCTGAATTTGGTCTGCTCGATTGCGGCTGCCAGTCTTTCCTGTGCAGGCTGCATCAATGGAGAGTGGAAAGCTCCGTTTACAGGTAGCAATAATGCTCTTTTAGCACCTGCTTCTTTAAGCTTTATGCAAGCTTCTTCTACCGCAGGGGTTTCTCCTGAAATAACCAGCTGTCCCGGACAGTTGTAATTGGCCGGTACCACAATACCGCTGATCTGTGCACAGATCTCTTCTACCTTGGCGTCTTCAAGACCTAAGATAGCAGCCATAGAACTTGGATTGGCATCACAAGCTTCCTGCATGGCTTTTGCTCTTTCGGATACCAGTTTCAGGCCGTCATCAAAGGATAAAACTCCATTGGCTACCAATGCTGAAAATTCTCCTAAAGAATGTCCTGCAACCATTTCGGCTCCAAGACCGTTTACTGCCTTTAAAGCAGCCACTGAATGTATAAAGATGGAAGGCTGGGTAACCTCTGTTTTCTTAAGATCTGCATCCGTTCCGTTGAACATCAACGAAAGAATGTCGAAACCTAAAATTTCATTGGCAGATTCCATTAAGTCCTTAATGTCTTTTCTAGAATCGTACAATTCTTTTCCCATTCCTACGAACTGAGAACCCTGCCCAGGAAATACAAGTGCTTTCATGTATTGAATTAAATATTATGCAAATATAAAGATAATGTTAAAAATATTCCTTTAAAAAGGCATAAATCATTTAAGGAACTAACCTGATCACCCGGTATCCGGTATTTACGTAAGCTCCGTTTGCTTTAGATTTTACAAACTCAAACTTGGTAGCAAGCTGGGTCTGCACTTTATTCATCTGCTTAAAGATCTCACCTTTTCTGTTTTCTCTGGTCAGCATATCATTCACGACATCAAAACCAACAATGGCATATTTAGGAGGAGTTTTACAGTATTTATTTTTATACGCAGCCAGGATTTCTTTTTCAAAATTCCCGTCTGTATTGATTTTTCTATCCATCAGATACACAAGGCTTGCCTGGCTCAGATCATCCACCTTCTTTTCAAAAGTCGGAGAATAATACATACTGAATGCTTTTACGCCCTGAACTTCTTTGGAAAGCGCAATGACTTTATTGGCAAAAGCTTCGCCTGCAGCATCGTTGTCGCTGGCCAGAATCGCAATAACCGGAGCAGACTGTCCTGTCATCATATTCTGATCCAGCTGAATTTCTGCCGGAGAATTCACGATGATGATATTTGGATTTTTAACCGCTTTTTCCAGACCTCCTTTGATATAGCTTGCAATTTCCTTTTTGCTGTCCGCTACCACATAGATTTTCTGATCGGAATAAACAGCTTTTACTTCATCTACAATTTTATCCGCATAGGTCTGGTCATTGGTTTCCACGATGATCAGGTTGCTGTAATTATAGAGTTCCGGTGAGTTGGCAAACGGCGCCACCACAGGAATTTTCTGATTTTTTGTGAAATCAAGAACGTCAATTACGTTTGATTTAAAGAATGGACCAATGATCAGGTCTGTATTTTCAGGATTGATCTGCGACATTGAGTTTTTAAATGAAGCTTCGTTTCCGGAATCCACAATTTTAATATCCAGCTTTTGACCTCCTCTTGCATTTCTTTCGATGGCCAGTTTGGCTCCGGTAAGGAAATCCAGCGCCATTGCTCTATACTGGGTTTCATTGGTACTGTATCCGAAAGGAAGCATCAGCACAACGCTTAATGCATCACCGCTTTTCTTCACATAGACAGGATCCTGCTTTCTGATCTTCAGAACCATACCGGTTTTCAGTCCTTTGGAAAGATCCGGGTTCAGTGCGATCAATTCATCAATGGAAACTCCGAATTTATTCACAATGGAGAATACAGTATCTCCCTGCTGAACGGTATAAGTTACGTAATCATCCGATGCTGCAACCGGTGCCGGTGTGCTGGAAGATCTTTCGTTCCCTGAATCTATTTTGGTTTTCGGATTTACTGCCTCAACAGATGTATCCGTTTTTATTCTTTTTACTTTGATGGTTTCGCCGGGCTTCAGTCCTTTTTCCTCCAATCCCGGATTTAAGGCGTAAAGTTCCTGCTGGCTGATTCCAAACTGTTTTGTAATTCTGTAATAATTATCTTTTGACTGGATCACATAGGTTTCTCCATCTGCCTGAGCAACTGCTGGTGTCTCTACATGAGTTTCCATCGGCTTAGTGGTTGCAACAGGTACGGCCTGCTGGTCGCCATATTTTTTGATGCTTTCCAGAGGCAGAACGATTTCGTCGCCAATTTTTCTATGGTTATCCAAATCCGGATTCAGTTTTCTGAGATCTGTTTCAGAGATACGATATTGTTTTGTAATTCCGTAAATGGTCTGTTTAGGCTGCAGGATAATTTTTCCCACCTGAACACCTCCATAATTGGGTTTTGCTTTTTCAACAACAGCAGGTTTGGAAACAGTTGCGGCTTGTTTCTCAGCTTTCACCGTAACCACATCTCCTATAGCCAGCTTACCGTCTTTGTATTTGGGGTTCAGCTTTAACAATTCATCTACAGTTATCCCGTATTTTTTTGCAATATTATATGGATTATCTCCTTTTACAACGGTGTGCGAGCTCTGGGCAGATGCACCCAAAACCATACATAAACTGGATAGAATAAAAAACCTCTTTATCATACTCGATAATTATAATTTACAAAAATACTTCTTTAAAATTAAATGGCAACAATTATTAATTTTGATTCTTGAACCACCATTTCCTCCCAACAATTTTCAAGCCATGAATATCCGTAATCCGAAAAGAATACACTAAAATTATAGACTCTTTCCTGCCAGGTTTTTGAAGGATGAACATCTAAAAATAATTTCTCAAGCCTTTCAAGCAGCTCGCCCTGTTTTATTTTCTCAGCATGCAGCAGACGTTTTTTCATTCTTTTAAATGATTTCAGCTGTCTTACTTCTTCCGCTTTTACCATATTTCCGAATGAACGTTCTGTGGTTTCTGCGATGGCTTTCAGTTCTGAAAAACCTTTTTCCAGAAGAGTTTCTTTATCATCAAGCAAGGATAACACGCTGCTGTCTTTTAAAATCTTCTGATTGGTGATTGCCGTAAAGTTTCCGAAGAAATCCTGAATGTTCAGATCCAGTTTTTCAATTTTACCAACTGTTTTTTCTTTGATAAAAAGCATGGAGTTCCTTGGAATCAAAATCGGAAAAGGAATATCAAGTGATTTAAAATAGTCTTTGAGTTCCAGCCAGTACATAATCTCTGCATTTCCTCCGATATAAGAAAGATTTGGGAGTACTTTCTCCTGAAAAACAGGACGCATCAGGGCATTCGGACTAAATTTTTCGGGATTATTTTCCAGCTCACCTAAGATTTCTTCGCGGCTAAATTTTTTATCTGTATCTACCGCGATATATTTTTCACCGTCAAAATCAATCCGGTCCCTGGTTTCGGAAAGGTAGAAAAGATTAATTTCACGTGGATTGACCTGAACTTTACCGTATTTTTTCGTTAAAAAATCTACTTTTTCCCTTGAATTTTTCTGCAGACTGAAGTTTAACAATTCATCTCTGAAAATTTCTTTGACCTGATTCTTTAATTCCTTCGCATCACCGTCTATAATCAGTAATCCGAAATCTGAGAAAAGCCTGTTGACCAGAATTTTTATAGCCGCAGTTAATGAATTTCCAACTTTATAGGCTTCTTTCATCATCAGGATAAGTTCTGTTCCAAAGACAGAATCTTTAAACTCTTTCTCGAATTCTGAAATGAAAAAGGTATCACTGACTGTAATTCTTCCTACCGGACCACCGGATTTTTCATTGATCTCATAATAATTATTTTCAGTCTTAAAATGATTGATCTCTGCAAAATCATGATCTTCCGAAGCCATCCAGTATACCGGGACAAAATTAAAATCCGGGAAATTTTCCTTCAGATAGCTACAGGTTTTAATGGTCTGCAAAATTTTATAGACAAAGAATACAGGCCCGGAAAACAGATTGAGCTGATGTCCGGTAGTAATCGTAAATGTATTCTGCTGTTTTAAATTCTCAAGATTTTCTTTCTGTTTCGAGGAAAGGCTAAGCCCTGAAAGCTGCTGTTCCAGGACATCTGACAAGGTCTGTCTCTGCTCTTCCGAAAACGAATTCTGCTTAAGATGGATCTGATCTTTAAAGTGATCTAAAGAAAAGGTATTGTTTTCAAAACCCTCAATTTTATGGTTCAAAAAATCTTTCACCAACTGAGGGATGCTTTCTATATCGTTAAATGATAATTTGTCTATTGTTTTCAACCTGGTATAGCTTTTAGTTGAACAAATACCACACAATTCCGATGTTCAGCCTGAAATCATAAACAGGATAATGTGGAAATGCGTAGGCTTTATTGTTGGAGATTACCGTTCCTATCTGCTGTCCTTCTACGTAGAAGAACATTTTTTTCACCTTCATATTAATATAAAGATCGGCGATAGGCTGCCCTCCTATGGAGAATGAATCTGCTCTTGGAAGGATATACTCGTTCAGGATCGGGAAATATTCTCTTGAAGCAAATTTTGAAAAATAGTACACTTTCACTCCCATCTGTAACTCTGCAGCATCTTTAAATGCTTTGCTCTGGAAGAAGAAATTGGCTCTTCCGATAAAGCCTGGCATAGGAAGAAGCTCTTTATTCGTGAGGGCATTCTGGAAATGAAGTCTTGTATTCAGGTGGAACTTTCCAAAGCTGAACGTTGCATCACCACCAATCTGGGAAATGTTCAGTGAGCTGCTGCTCTGTATCGGTGCTCCTTCACTGTTGATGTACGTATAGTTATCTATTCTGAAGTAATTGGCAAAAATTTCTGTTTTAAACCATTTCAGATTGACACTTCCTCCAATCTCAGTGACTGCCTGGTTTTTGGCGTCCTCCAGATGATAATTGTATTTATGGTAAACAGAGGTATTTAAAAGATAATTAAAGGAAGGATAAGCACTCTGGAAGTTTACTTTTGCATTCACAAAATAATCTTTTATGGGCTCAAACTTAATATTGTTGGCTGTTCTCAGATAACTTCCGAACTGGCTTCCGTTTGAAAATTCCAGAAAAGATTTAAGCTGGAACTTATCCCAAAGTTTAATCTGAAGGTTTCCAACAGCTCCAATTCTGTTTTCTTTAAGTTCACCAGGCAATTCTGTCCCGTTCACTACAGCCAGATCTCTGACTCCAAATTTCAGCATCTGGTATCTCACCCCTCCATCAAGCTTGAATCTTTCATTGTTGAAAACAAGACTTACTGTGTTGCTGAAGTTGTCTGAATATTTTTTTGTAGTCAATGGAAATCCTGAATTGACCTCTGAAACATTATCAAACCAGTAAGGTTCCAGTGCACTCTGATTGTAAAAATATTTATTCCCCTGATGAGAAAGGGTATGTCTTATGCTGAAAGGAAATTTTTCCGAATTGAACGGGGTAAACTGATGACTCAGATAGTATCTTCTGTAGGAAAACTGGGAGCTTGAAGAAGCCAGATACACCTGTGCATTCTGCCTATTTCTGTAGTTGCTGTCACCATTCTGAAACAGTTCATCTTCTGTGATCCCTCCGCTTTCCTGATTGTTGACGTTCTGGTGAAGATAATGCGCAAACAGTTCATAATTTCCACTTTTGGAAACATAATGTCCCGAAAACAGCGTATTGTTGTTGGATGCCAGGGAATTTCTATAAAACCCCTGTGAACGTAGCCCCATATAATTAATCGCAAAATTGAATCTTTTCCCGATATTCTGCGTATAGGTGGAATTCAAAGCTGCCCCGTTCTTCATGGCTGTATGATAAATGAAAGTTGCGGTAGGTGTCTTTACATCATAATACTTTACATCATCAGCACCAATGATCATATATGCCTTGTTGGAAGGCAGTAAAGACAGGTTCTGCTCCGGATTTACTTCATACACCAAAGGGTTGAATCCTGCCCCGATATTGGCTACTTGGGCTCTCCCAAAGTTATCTGTATTGTTATACTGCGAAAAAATATGGGTTTTGTCGAAAGTCAGCACCGTATCAAAAATTTTCTTCTCAGAAAACTGGGTCTGATACTGATAATCGTTAATGGTAGGTTTAAAGATTTTCAGGGAATCTTTTTTCCCTGTGTCTATGACAAGGGTGTCTTCTTCTTTTTGCGGGCTTTTGTTGTCTGTTTTATTGACTACCTGGGCCTTCGAGACAAAACCGAAGAAGATTATTATGAAAAGGATGTACTTCATGCGTTGATTATATTGTTCAAAAACCGAATGGTTTGTGTATTGATATTGTACAGCAAAAATAAGAAATAAAAGGAAATAAAAAACCCTGCCTTCGCAGGAGATTAATATGCAAAATTAAGGTGTGTAAAAAACAAAATCAGAGTAGAAAACTCCTACTCTGATTTAAATATATTTTTAATAAACTAATCAATCTTTTCAAGAAGAATAGCTTTATAGCAATCCTTATGGATTTTGCGTAACATCCGGGTTAGCTAGTATTTCAGATTGTGGAATCTGGAAAGTAAATCTTGGATCTCCCGCAGGAATATTTAATTTACCTACTAAAAGATTATGATTCGTTCCGGCGTAGTCTCTTGTTAGTGCAACACCTAATCTCTTCATATCAAACCAAGCACAACCTTCACCCCATAATTCAATTCTCTTTTGAAGAATAATTTCATTAATAAGAGCACTTCCTGAAGCAGTTACCGTATAACTTGGATCTCTTAATACAGTAATTTGACTTAATAAGGTTTTCGCCTGTGCCTCATTTCCTAATTTTGCCAATGCCTCAGCTTCAATATAATACATTTCAGAAGCTCTCATATAAACATAATCTCCGCCATTACCAACAGACTGATCTCTAAACTTAAGATTAGCATATTTTGGCACATTATAAGGTGCAGCATTATTGGATGCCTGATATACAGATTTTCTATAATCTGTAGCAGGAATAATATCATATAATCTTTTATCTATAGACTTATAAATACCTAATCCTCCAGCGTACCCAGATGGATCTGTATTATCAAAGTGTGCAAAGAAACTAGCAACGAAAGAAGATGTCTCGGATGTTATTATCCCTCCCCACATGATATCCGGATTTGAATCTAAATCATAAAATCCATCTTTCCATTGAGCTTCTGTAGGCTGAGTAAATGACTGTCTTGCAAGATTAGCCATTGAAGCAGCTTGAGCATAGTTCCCCATTTCTAAAGAAACCTCTGCTAAAAATGCTTGAGCAACATTCTTATTAATTTTCTCTTTATTAATTCTTGAAAAACCATCTAAGTTATCAATAGCTTTTAATAAATCTGCAGTAATTTGGGAGTATACTTCACCAACTGTTGCACGTGGCTTTCCTTCAAGAGAGGCTTTTGTATAAAGAGGAACACATGCTGCTGAAGTATTTCCAACATAAGTAGGTCCAAAGATTCTAGCTAGCATAAAATAACCATAACCTCTTATAGCTAAAGCCTGTCCATACATAGATTTATTTTCTGGAGTAATTCCATTTTCTTCAATTGCAGTAATTACATTATTAGCAGCTTTAATTTGCTGATAATACACTTTCCATGCAAATAAAGATCTTGCAGATGTCTGTACTCTTCCTGTATAACTATAAAAAGCAACAAAATAATGACTTGCTGTTTGTACCATATCATTAGACATCATATCCATTCCCGAAAGAATTCCTTTGTGTCCAAAATCTTCATGGTTACCCGGAGAAGCTAATCCATAAGTATGAAGACTTGTATATATTCCGTCAACCAAACCTTGTAAAGCTGCAGGGGAAGTTGCCAGCTGTTCATTATTAATCGTTGACTCTAAATCTGTATCTAAATAGTCCTGACCACATCCTGTAAGGACTAAAGTCGAACATAATAATATACCAAATATCTTTTTCATTTTTTTCTAAAATTTAACTGTTAAACCAAAAGAGATTGTTCTCTGAGCTCCATATCTGTTTAGCGTTTGTCCATTTGTACCTAACGCGTCTCCTACTGTAACCAGACGAGGGTCCATTCCTTTTCTTTTAGACCAAAGAGCAAGGTTAGTTCCAAATACACCGAAAGTTACACCTGAAAGGCCATCCGGCAACCAATCTTTTTTCAGATCGTAAGTAATAGCCGCATCCTCAAGACTTATGTAGTCTGATTTAATTAGGAATAGATCTGAAGCAGCCATGTTGTTATCTCTTGATCTGTCAATTGCAGGTAAAGCTGCTGAAGTATTGTTAGAAGTCCAAGTATTATAGATATCTCTATGATAATTTTTAACATCTCCGGTTCCAGACTGCATTAATCCTGCATAGATATTATCATACATATATCCACCAAACTGGTATCCAAAATTCACAGAAACATTAATTCCTTTGTATCCGAATTTGGTTCCGAAACCACCATAAAATTTAGGGTTTGCATTTTTGTCAAGTGTATATAATGTAGCATCTGCATACACTTCTGTAGTAGTTTGTGATACCACGTTCCCGTTAGCATCTTTCACATCTTTATACCATGCAGCATTTCCATTAGTACTGTTTACTCCGGCAAATTTTCTCAAGTTGAATGTGTATGCCGAAATTCCTTCTTCAAATCTAAATGTTCCAGAAGTGAATGGATTTGGAAGAGATGTTACGGTATTTTTATAATATGTGGTATTTCCATAAACAGTCCAATTGAAATCCTCTCCTTTTAATACATCAGCAGAAATATTAAGTTCAAAACCTTCATTTTTCATGTCAGCAATATTTCTTGTGATAAATGAAGTTCCAGTAGAAGAAGGAAGAGGAAAGTTGAATAATAAATCACTTACTTTTCTTTGGAAATATTCTGCATCAATATTTATTCTGTTGAATAATTCTAATTCAAAACCGGTATTTAAGTTTTTAGAAGTTTCCCACTTCAAGTCTTTATTACCTTCATAAACCTGAACAATAGATACATTTCCAGAAGCATCAGGAATATTTTCATATTGAGATTCATAAGCTTTGAAATTTCTTCCGAAACCAAAATAACTTCTGTGGTTTATATTTGTTGTACCTGGGTAGAATAAAGCATCATTTCCTTGTTCACCGTAGCTACCTTTAAGTTTTAAACTTGTAACAATTTTGTTTCCTTTTAAGAAATCTTCGTTAGAAACCATCCAGGCTGCACCTAGACCAAAGAAATTCCCCCAACGATTTTCAGGACTAAAAACAGAAGATCCATCTCTTCTAAAGCTTGCATTAACAAAATATTTATTTGCATAGCCATAGTTTAATCTAGATAGTAAACCTTCTACATTATAATTATCATTATAACCATTCAAATCACTAAATCTGGATCCATTACTGACGTTAGTCAATCCAGGTATTACTAGATTCGATCTGGTTCCTGAAAGCATTTTAGCAGTATAATCATTACTCTCATGTCCAACCATTATATCGATAGTATGACTTCCAAATGCTTTTTTCCAAGATAATAATTGCTGGTTATTAAATGTTTGCTCATTTGATGTTGCAGTTCTTACTGTACCGTTTTGAGAAAGATAATCACCTCCAACATTATTTCCATAGAAATTATAGTTTCCATTCACGATGTCAGCCCCAAAATTATAAGTGAAATTAAAACCCTCATAGAAATCCCATGATAGACTAGCTCTACCATTGATGTTATCTTCTATATTTCGAACCTGATCCAATAAAGCTTTAGCATAAGCATTTAATCCTCCTCCGTAATTTCTAGCTAGACCCATTCCATTTGGATTGGTTAAACTACCAAAATCAAACATTCTATCTCCATTAGAAGTATATTTAAAGCTGCCGTCTGTATTTCTCGCCCAGATTGGAAAAATTGGAGCTATATTTCTTGACCAGCCTACTAAATTTGAATATTGATTACTCCCTGATAAAGAGTTTGGAGCACCTTGATCTGTTCTTGAGTAATTTAAACTCGTACTCAGCTTTAATTTATCTGTTATCTGATAATCAACTTTTGAACGACCAGAAAATCTTTTAAATCCAGAATTTAATAAATATCCTTCATCATTCAAATATCCTAATGAAAAGTATGTATTTAATTTCTCAGAACCAGATTGAATACCTACATTATACTCTTGTCTAACACTTGGCTTAAACAATTCTTTTTGCCAGTCATCACTATATAAAAGTTTAGCATTTGGATTTAACTTACCTGTTGAAGGATCAATCAGATTAGCATTAGGCACATTATAGGCATTATAAGAAAGGCCATCACCACCTGTAATTAAATCACTAATTGCATTGTTGGTAGCAGTTGTATAATTCTGTCCAGCAAAAATATTACTTTGTCTTAATCTTTCGAAATAAACTTCATAATATTCTCCTGGATTTTTAATAATATCATATTCCTTTACAGCTCTAGTATTAACACCAAACTTTGTGTCAAAGGTAATATTCATTTTTCCTTTTGTACCTTTCTTGGTGGTGATGATAACAACACCATTCGCCCCTCTACTTCCGTACAATGCGTTAGCAGAAGCATCTTTAAGAAACGTAATATTTTCAATATCGTTATTGTTCAGAGAGTTAATATTCCCCCCGAAAGGCATTCCGTCTACAACATATAGAGGATTGTTAGAAGATGATAATGATCCTAAACCTCTGAATCTAACTTGAGGAGGATCTCCAGGCTGACCAGAATTAGTAGTAATTTGAACCCCTCCAACTTTACCTGACAACGAACCCATAACGTTACTTGATTGAGCGTTTGCCAATTCTTTCGCGTCAATTTTCCCAACAGATCCAGCTATAGATTGCTTTTTTTGTGATCCAAAAGCAACCACTACTACTTCATCAATTTCTTTTGTTTCAGAAATTGTGTCGTTACCTTTTTTTTGTGCAGATAAGGTTTGTGCTCCAACAAAGAACAAAACTCCAGCACTTAATACACGTAGTTTAACATTCATATTAACAAATTTTAATATATTTAATTCGCAAATATGTTAATAAATATTAACACTCACAAGTATCATAGGAGTGGAGACAGGAACTTTATTTTATAAATTACTTTTATTTATCCATTGTCAAGTATAGATTACACAATAATATTCAGCTTTATTTGTTTAAAACTTTTTTTTTTTTGTTTTGATTATTTTTTTAACAGATTATTGTAGGTTAAAAAAAAATTATTTAGAATCAATATAAATTACAACAATTCGTTTCAGCGATTCTATATAAACCGCTGCATACGTGCTACAAAGGATCAAGTAAAAGTTGTTAAGAAAACAAATAATATGTGAACAATACCATTTGTTTTCTTAGCCAACTAACTTATTTTGTTAATACTTCCAGCAAGGCATTGAAATCTTCAGTTTTTTTAAGTTTATTTTTCCTAAAAAAACTTTCCAAATCAGCTTCCTTCTGGGGAAATATTTTTTTTATGGATTCCGCTTTTAAAGGAGTAAGTGTTTTATTTTCTGAATTGTACAAAAAATAATCGGGTTTTGCACTCGAAAACCGGGAAGCCCTGCTTTGATCATAGGTATTTTCAGCAGCTTTACCCTGAGTGAACTTCACTTCCTCTTTTCTTACTATGGCAAGATTATTCTTCTCCGAAGAGGACTGAATATAATAAGTCCCATTAATAAGCCTTACTATATATCTGTTATCAATATTTAAATAATCAATTCCTTCTTTAGGAATTTTAAAATATTGATCCTCCTGTTTTAGAATAATCTCATCATTATAGATATTATACCTTAAAAGATAAGTCCCCTTTTCTCCTTTTATAGTAGATGGTAAAAACTGTTTTTCTAGGAATGGAGAACCTTCATATTCATTATCAGCCAATTCATTCACCCCAATTTTGCTTACAGCCTGAGACATTAATCTATTATGATTAAGATTATGCAAGACTGTACTTTGGGAAAAATAAAAACCTGTAACAAAAAATGGCAATAAAAAACTTATTTTTTTCATACTACTTTTAAAAGAATTAATACTATTTATTGATCGATTAAGTTCCTACTATATTATCAACTACAGCTGCAAAGCTACCTGCTGATACAAATGGCTGATAACTCAGAACCATTTTTCTTGTACAGAAGTTAATAGTGGAAGGTGTTGTAGCAACCTGACGAATGCTAATCATCCCATAAGTAGGATGCATATAACCCGTCTGCTGATTATCAATTGTAATTACCCCTGTTGATGGATTATACTTTAATTTAATATCATATCCATCTGCATAATAATCTTTCAGCAATAAAGTATTCGGCTCAGGTCCCTCTGTGATTTCAACGTCTACGGTTGGCGAACCTGTAAAGAATGGCATTGTGGCTTTAAAGTTTGCTGCAAGGAAATAAGAAAGAGGACATTTAAGTGCCACCGTCATAGTATGCACTTGATTGTAGGTCCCATTCTTTACAGTTGGCGAACTCAATCTGAATACTGCATTTTTTCCTTCAGGACTAGCGCCTGTTTCCAACAATTTAATAGCTATTTTCCCATCAAAACTTCCTGAAGGATTACTAGGTCCCATAAACTGAAAGTCAACTCCTTCTTTTAATTGTGATGTAGGATCAACAACAAGACTTACTTGTGCACTTTCAACCTTGGCAATAGTTCCATAATCCACTTCTACAACCTTGGAGCCACTTCCCTGATCAACCAATTGCTGAGAGCTTGTATTGATAAAGCTTAAATAGGGATCACCTTCATAATAAATCTCTTCATTGGTACAGGAAAACACTGCTGCTGAGAAGAGTACTATAGATAAATATTTAAATGTTTTCATTTTTCAAAATTTTAAAAAATTAATATCCAGGATTTTGCTGAATCGTCGGATTACCTTGAATTTCCGATCTCGGAATAGGTAATGATCTCATACGATAATCATTGATAGGAATCGTTACAGGAATTGTTTTAAGATCATCTGTCGGATCTCTGTCAATAGCAACTCCGGCAATAGCTCCAAGCCTCTTTAAATCTAAGTATCTATGTCCCTCAAGATAAAGCTCTTTTCTTCTTTCCAGCAAAATATCAGTATAGGCCTGTGGTTTCCCTGTGTAAACAGGAAGAACAATCGGAGAAGGAGTCGCATAGTTTCTGGCATCTCTGACATTTTTTATGTAAGTAGCCGCTGTAAGGAAATCACCTTCCTCTACCGCACATTCAGCCAGAATAAAATACATTTCTGATATCCTGAATACCTTAAGATCATTTCTTAACGGCTGGTTACCTGCCAAAGATCCATCAGGAGCAATTTTAGGTTTCCCAGGATATTTATCTATTACCAAAACATCTAAAGCACGGTAATTTGGAATGGTCGCATAGTTAGCGTTTATTGTAGCTGAAGGATCAATGTATGCATATCTTCTGATATCTCCACCTACACTTGCTAATAAATTAAACGTTTTCCTACCCATATCGTACAGGATAGAACCGTTTGATGCAGAAGCATTGGAAGCAAACAAAGATCCAATATTTCCCCATGCCTGAACGTAAGGTCTGCTTATTGAGAATATCACCTCTCCCTGACTGGTATCATTCCACATTTTAACATATGGGTTTACCGTCAGATATCCGTTTAAACTCTGGTGAGCTGCATTATTCTGAGCTAAAGCACCTGGATTAGGAGGTGAAGCAACCGTTAACGTTCCTGAAGCCATCGCAGCCTGAGCCGCAACTTTTGCCTGAGGGTACATTCCTCTATACAAATAATATCTCGCTTTAAAAGCATTTAAAAAGTTTTTACCAATTCTGTAAAAGTCACCATTAGAGGTGGCTAAATTAGCTTCAGCATATGCAATATCAGCATCTATAAAAGAGAAAATAGCAGAATTATTAACTCTTGGCACAGTTTCTCCCAATGCAGGAACATGATCGATCAACATCACTCCCAAAGCATTTGGATCTTTCATATCCGTAGAAAAATAAGAAGACAGTGTAAAATACGAGAACGCTCTTATTATTCTGGCCTGGGCTAAAATATTATTAAACTTAGCCAGATCAGCTGGGGCAGTTGGTGGTGTTATTTTGGCAGCTCCCTCTAACAGTCTGTTTACACGGTTTATTGTTGTATAATTTCCTAACCAAATGTTGGCAGCGCCCCCATTGGAAACATCCACATAGAACTGATGCGGACTTAATGCCAGTTCTGAGTTTTGTGGTCCCATTCCTAATTCATCTGTCAATTGTGCAGAGAAAAACAGGTTATTGGTTATATCCAAGCTGGTATACACAGACCCATTAAGATACTTATCCATATCTTGCATATTGAGAAATGTATTGTCAGCATTCAGCTCCCCATCCTGAATAATATCCAAAGCATCATTACATGACGATAAGCTTACGGAAACAAATGCAGATACAATTGCTATTTTAAATATATTTTTCATATTGAACTTCATTAAATAATATTAAAAATCTAAGTTTACCCCAAGTGAGAATGTTCTTGGATTAGGATAAATACTCAATGGGAATGTTCCCAATCCTTCAGGGTCATACCCTCTCCATTTTGTCCATGTGACAATATTTTCCCCCTGAACAAAAATCTTGGCTGACTTAATAACAGAATTTTCATTAAAGAACTTTTTAGGAACATTATATCCTAACGTGATATTCTTCAATCTTAAATAGGAAGCATCAAACAACAGCCTGTCGGTAATACCAGATACAGGAGAATTCAATCCAGGAATATCTGTTTCACGGTTATCCGGAGTCCAGGCATTAAGCAAGTCTGCAGACACGTTATTTCCTGAACGCATATAAGCCGGATTTAAAGCCCATGACAATTGGTTATCTGATCTCCAGAATTTAGCCTGAAAAGAAAATAATGCATCTAAGAAGAAGCCTTTATATTCACTGTTGATACCAAAACCTCCAGTATATTTTGGAAAATAGTTTTTACCCGTTTGCCTTCTATCTTTATCAAATGCCTGTTCGGCAACGTTTCCATCTGCATCCAGATAAAGCTCGTTTCCGTTATTAGGATTCACTCCAAGGTAAGGCACAAGGTTCCATTCGTTGATAGTTCCTCCCTCCTGTAAAAGCAACGAACCGGTTGTTACAGGAACTAAAAGCTTGGTAATTTTATTCTCGTTATATGAAGCATTGGCGAAAAGAGCCAGCCTGTAGTTTTGATTATTAAACACGTTATATCTCAATACAACTTCAACCCCTTCGTTCTTAAGGCTACCGTAGTTTCCTCTATAAGTATATTGGCTTAGAATAGCGGAAGAAGGAATATTATAATAAAGCATATCTGTATTTTTTTGATATACATCTACGTTTCCTTCCAGTTTATTTTTAAGGAATTTAAAATCAAGACCGATATTTCCTTGTTTAATTTCTTCCCATTGTACAGCCGCATTGGCAATATTACTCAAAAAGTAACCTGGTGTATTCCCATACCCATTTCCTACCACATTGATCTCTCTACTGATACCGGTTGCCAGCAGCAGAGGGTTTGTGTCATCTCCGGCAGCAATAACATTGGCATTACCTTGTGTTCCGTAAGAAGCTCTCAGTTTTAACATATCAAAGAACCCTCCTTCCATGAATGATTCTTTATCGATATTCCAACGTCCACCTACAGACCAGAAAGTCCCCCATTTATTTCCCGGAGCAAATCTGTAATTTCCATCTCTTCTAATGGTTCCACTGAAACCATATTTATCCGCATAGTCATAATCCGCGGTTGCAAAATAAGACAATGCCCCTCCGGTAACCTTAAAGGCCGCTACAGAAGGTAGATAAATATCTTTATCAGGATCAAAAGGAATATAACCTACACCCGTCCCTATGACAAATGTTTTTGGATCCAGCCCGTTTTGTGTCTGACTACTGCTATAAAAATGCACTTTATTATATTCCATATAAGCACCTAAACCAATGGTATGTGCTCCGAATACCTTATTATAATTAACACTTGTAACAGTCGTAAAGTTTAATTCACGGGAATTATTAATGGTCTCACTACCTCCGTATTCTATCCCTGCATTTGACGCAACCACTATGGATAAGTATCCGTTAGGATGTCTTCCGGAAAAAGAATTTCCCATTTTAACATCAACCCCGGTTCTGTTATTCAAAGTGAAATCATCTGTCAGTTTATAGGAAGTTGTTGCACTTGTAAATATTGAGGTTTCATTAAATTTTCCAAATACAGACTGATCTCCTTTCAGTACATCTTCCAGAACATAGGCAAAGTTTCCGTTAGCTGAAGAAGCATTTCCAATGGCATTAAATAATTCTCTTCCATTTGCGTACTGACCCGATCTCAAGTAAGGCAAAGACATAAATGCTCCAATCAATGGATTCTGTACAACATTCCCGTTAATCCCTGAGTTGTTTTCCTGATTCAACTGGCTTCTTTTAGAATATCCCAAACCAATAATGGCCGTATAGTTAAATCTTTTATCTTCAGTTCTACCGGTAATGTTATTTCTAAAGGTAAATCTCTGGAACTTTGTATTAGGCACAAGACCTCCTTGTTCTAAATACCCAAGAGATGAATAAACCGATGTATTTTCACCCCCAAAAGTCGCAGAAACATTATGCTGCTGGGTAACATCAGCCTTAAAGAAAACTTTCTCCCAATCTGTATTCACTTCATAATCCGCAATCTGCTGGTCACTCAGTGTATTCCCTAATAGTACTCCATTATTTTTCTGAATTTTCAACAATTGGTGAGAATCCGCAATATTGTACTTATTTTTAGGCATGATACTTACCCCAGTCATTGCAGAATAACTTAATTTCAGCTTAGAGTTATACTTCCCACCTTTAGTTCTTATCAACAACACCCCGTTCGCTCCTCTGTTTCCATAGATTGAAGTTGCCGCCGCATCTCTAAGAATAGAGATAGACTCTATATCTTCAGCGTTTAAGTTTCTGAACTGGTTTGCTCCCGTAGGAACCCCATCAATAATTACCAATGGTTCGGTATCAGCTGAAAGGGAAGAAATCCCTCTGATCACAAGATCGATCTTTGCGGAGCCCGGAGATCCGGAATTGGAGGCTATGGTAACCCCCGGAGCGGACCCCTGGATGGAGTTCAAAAAGCTCACGTTTGGTCTGTTCTCCATAACTTCAGCATTGATAGTGGTATTAGCACTGACATCCTTAGGTTTAGTCAATGTTCTGTTGTAGCCAAGAATCACCACTTCTTCGATATCTTTTGTCTTAGCTGTGTCACGTTTTGTTTTCTGGACACTGTTAGTTGCGTCAGGTTTTGTCTGAGCACTGTACATTCCATTTATAAAAAACAGGACACCCACACTCAACACACGTATTTTATCATTCATATTAACACATTTTAATATTCATCTCGCAAATATGTTAATAAATGCTAATACACACAAATAAATTAAATAAACAACAGTTTAATTTTTTAACAAAATACTAATCATCATTAATATGTGAATAATTATTATTCAATAATAATCAAAACAAATGACTTTAAATTAACTAATTATAATAAATTAACAAATAATTAATAATTTAAAAAAAATATATAAAATGCAATTTAGAATTATTCTAAATTTGAAATCTGTTAAAAAACCAATATTTTCCAACCAATTGATTTGTAGCAAATTAAGACAACATATTTTGTGTTATTTGTGATTAAAACATCTAAAAGTGAAATATCAATTTCACAATAACGATAGATTCCATAGGCATTCTCAAGCATTTTCAATTTGAATTTACGTTAGCATCGGAAGCTTAAACGATTCTCTAATTCCCAGAATTTTATAATATTCATTTATTACTTTCTTTTCAACAATTTCACACCTTAAAAATCAAAAAAACTTTACATATTAAATAATCAGAGTAAAAAAACACCACGTCCAAACGCAAAAAAACCCACTTAAAAAAGTGGGTTTTGAGTTATAATTAAAAACTTTTTATTTAAGCTTTTTCTTTACAGCTACTTCTTCATACACCTCAAGAATATCGCCGATCTCAATATCGTTATATCCTTTCAGATTCAGACCACATTCGTAACCTTTAGTTACTTCTCTTACATCATCTTTGAAACGCTTTAAACTTTCCAGTTCTCCGTCAAACTTAACGATACCGTCTCTAAGTACTCTTACTTTAGAACTTCTTGTTACTTTTCCGGAAAGAACCATACATCCAGCAATAGTTCCAACTTTAGAGATTTTGAAGACTTCTCTGATTTCCACATTACCTACTACCTGTTCTTTTATTTCAGGGGAAAGCATTCCTTCCATCGCTTCTTTAACCTCATCGATAGCGGCATAGATTACAGAGTATGTTCTGATTTCGATCTCTTCCTTCTCTGCCAGATCTTTTGCATTAGCACCTGCTCTTACGTTAAATCCAATGATAATTGCATCAGAAGCTGTTGCTAAGTTAACATCGGATTCAGTGATCTGCCCAACACCTTTGTGAAGAATATTCACATTGATTTCAGCAGTAGATAATCTTTGCAACTGGTCAGATAATGCTTCAACAGAACCATCCACGTCACCTTTAAGGATAATATTCAGTTCCTTGAATTCTCCTAAAGCAATTCTTCTTCCAAGTTCTTCAAGTGTAGTATGCTTTTTGGTTCTGATTGAAAGTTCTCTTTGTAACTGCTCTCTCTTGTTAGCGATTGTTTTAGCTTCGCTCTCATCTGCATATACTTTAAACTTATCACCTGCTGTAGGCGCTCCGTCAAGACCTAAAATAGTAACAGGAATAGACGGACCGGCTTCTTTCAGGTTTCTTCCTCTTTCATCAAGCATTGCCTTCACTTTACCATGGTTCTTACCGGCTACTACATAATCTCCTACTCTTAATGTTCCCGTCTGAACCAGCATGGTAGCAACATATCCTCTTCCTTTATCCAGGGAAGCTTCAATCACAACACCTTGTGCTGCTCTATCAGGATTGGCTTTAAGGTCAAGCATTTCTGCCTGAAGCAATACTTTTTCCAGTAAGACATCCATATTGTTACCAAATTTGGCAGAAATCTCCTGTGACTGAACATTACCTCCCCATTCTTCTACCAAGATATTCATCCCGGAAAGCTGCTGACGGATATTATCCGGGTTAGCATTCGGTCTGTCCACCTTGTTCAATGCAATGATCATTGGTACTCCTGCCGCCTGCGCGTGAGAAATAGCCTCTCTCGTTTGTGGCATTACGTCATCATCTGCTGCAATTACAATAATGGCAATATCTGTAATCTGGGCACCTCTGGCTCTCATCGCGGTAAACGCTTCGTGACCCGGGGTATCTAAGAATGTAATTCTTTGTCCGTTTTCCAGTTTTACGTTATATGCTCCAATGTGCTGGGTAATTCCTCCTGACTCACCGGCAATAACGTTTGTTTTTCTGATGTAGTCAAGCAATGATGTTTTACCGTGGTCAACGTGCCCCATTACGGTTACAATTGGTGCTCTAGGAGCAAGATCCTCCTCAGTGTCTGCTTCTTCTTCAGGATCTGCTTCTTCAAGATCAGCATCGGAGAATTCAATTTTATACCCAAATTCATCAGCTACCAATAATAAGGTATCTGCTTCAAGTCTTTGGTTCATGGTTACCATTACTCCCAGAGAGAAACATGCAGAGATTACTTCTGTAGGCGAAACATTCATTAAGCTGGCCAATTCACCTACTGTGATGAATTCGGTTACTTTTAATGTTCTGTCCTGTGCATCAATTTCCTGCTGGCGCTCGTCCTGTTCTCTACGGTAAGTTCTTTTATCTTTTCTGTGTTTTGCAGATTTAGATTTACCTCCTTTATTAGTCAGTTTTTCAAGGGTTTCCTTGATCTGGTTTTTAACCTGTTCGTCTGTAAGTTCTACAGGCATGGTTCTTTGTCCCGGTCTATTGTTGCCACCACCTGGACCTTTTTTGAATCCACCACCCTGACCTTGCGGACGGTTTTGACCTCCCTGGTTGTTTCCAAAACGGTTACCACCCTGGCTTCCTTGTCCCTGCGGACGGTTTCCTCCAGGACCTCCCTGACCCTGAGGACGGTTTCCACCAGGACCACCTTGTCCCTGCGGACGGTTTTGACCTCCCTGGTTATTGTTATTGTTTCCTGAGTTTTGGTTATTCCCTTGTCCTTGCTGACCCGGACCTCCCGGTTTTTCAATCCTCTTTCTCTTTTTCTTAGCGCCGGCACCAGGTTTAGGGGCAAACTGTGTTAAATCTATCTTTTCACCTACGATCTTTGGACCGTCCAGTTTCTGATAAACAGTTTCTATTTTCTGAGGTTCCTGAGATTCAGGCTCAGCTGATGTTTGAGGCTCTGCTGTTTTTTCAGCAACAGGCTCTGGCTGTTTTGGAGTTTCTTTCACAGGTTCTGCCGGTTTTTCCTCTTCTTTTTTCTCCTCCATTTTGGGTTTATCTTTTTTAACAGGTCTATTTCTGGATTCTATCTGGGACAGATCTATTTTATCCAGAACTTTGAATTCCTGCTTTTCAGGAGCAGCCTTTACCTCCGGTTCTGCCACAACTTCTTCTTTCTTTTCATCCGCTTTCTTTTCTTCAACCGGTACTGCTACAGGTGCTGGTTTCGGTTCTGTTACCACAGGAACCTCTTCCGCTTCAGGGGTTTTAGGCTCAAGATCTATTTTACCTAAAATCCTGGTTTCTGGTTTGTTTGCTTTAGCTCTTATTACTTCAGGGGTTTTCTTTTCTTCAATTTCCAGTTTTTCTTCCGGAACTTTCGTGATCACCACCTCATGGGAAGCTTTTCGCTGTTCACCGTCTTTGGCAAACTCAGCCTCCAATGCAGAATATGCCGCTTCTTCTAATTGAGCGTTAGGATTGTTTTCAACCTCGAAATCCTTTGACTGTAAAAACTCTACTAATCTGGACATCGAAATGTTGAATTCCTTAACCGCTTTATTTAATCTTATTTTTGGCATCTATATTATTTACTGTTTTTTAATTCTTAAAATTAAAGTATTCCTTTTTACTGTTTTATTAAAATTTATTTAAAATTTTAATCTTCAAATTCTTCTCTTAGAATACGTTTCACGTCTTCAATAGTTTCTTCTTCAAGATCCACCATATTTAAAAGACTTTCTGTATCCTTATCCAATACTGATTTTGCAGTAGTAAGTCCTACTTTTCTAAATTCATCCAAAATCCACTGCTCGATATCATCATTAAATTCTCTCAATTCAACATCATCATCCTCGCTGGACTCTCTATATACATCAATTTCATACCCCGTCAGCCAGGAAGCCAGTCTGATATTCTGACCTTGTTTCCCGATTACTTTGGAAATTTCTTCAACAGGCGTGTACACTAAAGCATAGCTTGCATCCTCATTGATATCTATTTTATTGATCGTTACATTTCCTAAAGCTCTCTTTACTAAGATTTCAGGATTTTTAGACCATTGAATAACATCGATGTTTTCATTTCTCAACTCTCTTACAACGCCGTGAATTCTTGATCCCTTCACCCCCACACAGGCTCCTACAGGATCTATTCTGTCATCATAAGCATCTACTGCGATCTTCGCCTTCTCACCAGGAATTCTCACTACTTTCTTAAGCATAATCGTTCCGTCCTGGATTTCAGGAATTTCCAGCTCTAATAATTTCTCAAGGAATTTAGGTGCAGTTCTGGAAATAATAATCTGCGGCTTCGAACCTTTAAAATCTACTGTCTCAACAATAGCTCTGATATTTTCGCCCTTTTTAAAGAAGTCGGATGGGATCTGGTTTTCTTTCGGCAAAATGAATTCGTTCCCTTCATCATCCAGCAAAATTACATGTTTGTGACGGATGTGGTGGATTTCCCCGATAACAATTTCCCCGATCTTATCTCTGAACTGCTCATAAAGCATGGCATTGTTATGCTCCTGAAGTTTCGTAGCCAGGATCTGCTTTAAAGTAAGGATATTTCTTCTTCCTAACTGAGCCACCGGAATTTCCATCGTAAAATCTTCACCCACTTCAAAAGTAGGGTCAATCTTCTTTGCTTCGGAAAGCTCAATTTCCAGATCATCATCTTCAGACATTTCGTCTTCAACAATCGTTTTATTTAAAAATATCTGAAAATCTCCTTTATCAGGGTTCACAATTACATCAAAATGATCATCTGAATCAAATCTTTTTCTCAAAAGAGTCTTCAGTGAATCTTCAATAATTGCCATAAGATCAATCTTACTGATCCCTTTTTCGTCTTTAAAATCACCAAAGGATTCAATCAACGCTATATTATCCATTTATTCTTTTTTCTTTTTAAAATTTAATTACTACTAACGCTTTTTTTATCTCAGAGTAAGGAATTTCTTTTTCCTCCTCCACATCTACTTTACCTTTCCCGATATCTTTCGGTTTGCGGTAACGTAAAATAAGTGTGATCTTCTCATCATCCACTTTGGCCAGCTCTGCCTCAATCTTCGTATCATCATTCAGCATCACTTCAATCTCCCTTCCGATATTTTTTCTGAACTGTCTGGGAGCGGAAAGCGGCTCGCTTAACCCCGCGGACATCACCTGAAGGCTAAAGTCATGCTCCTCACGATCCATATTGAATTCTATGGCACGGCTTGCATCAAGACAGTCCTGAAGAGTTACACCCTGATCACCATCCAGAATTACAGTAATATCATCTCCTGCAGAAATTTTGAGATCCACAAGAAATAAATCTTCCCTGGTTACCAGGAATTCGTTTAATAATTCTTCAATTCTTTTTCTAAACTCCATATATTACATTATGCTTGATTTACCAGTACGAAAAAAGGCTTTCTTCCGAAGCCTTCCCATTTTTTCCTGTAAATCCACTGCAAATATACGCATTTTTTCTAAAAAAGCAAAATCTACTTCGTTATCAAGTAAATACCTGATTTTTTTCATTACAGTAAATTAAAGAAGCGGGTGAAAGTATTTTTATTATTTTTGTCTACGAATTTAAAAACAGACATTTTGAATATAACAATTGTAGGAACAGGTTATGTAGGGCTGGTTACAGGTACTACCCTGGCAGAACTTGGCAATTCAGTATACTGTGTTGACATTGATGAAAAAAAAGTAGAAGGTATGAAAAACGGCGTAGTTCCCATCTATGAGCCGAACCTTGAAGAAATGTTTTTGAGAAACATTCAATCTGAAAGATTATTTTTTACCACCAATCTTAAAGAAGCTCTGGACAAAAGCGAAGTAATTTATCTGGCCCTGCCTACTCCTCCGGGAGAAGACGGCTCGGCAGATCTTTCGTACGTGATCCAGGTTGCCAATAACATTGGGGAAATGATGACGGAATACAAAGTCATTGTCAATAAAAGTACCGTTCCCGTAGGAACTGCTGATAAAGTAAGAGAGGTTATTGCCTCTAAAACAGATATCCCGTTTGATGTAGTTTCCAATCCTGAATTCTTAAGAGAAGGTTTTGCCGTGGAAGATTCCATGAACCCTTCCAGAGTGGTGGTAGGAGCCAGCTCAGAAAAAGCCCAGAATATTATGGCTAAAATTTACCAGCCATTTACCAATACGGGAATTCCCATCATCTTCATGGATGAAAAATCATCAGAACTTACAAAATATGCAGCGAATTCATTCCTGGCCGTGAAGATCACCTTTATGAATGAAATTGCCAATTACTGTGAAAAAGTAGGTGCCGATGTAGATAAAGTAAGACTAGGAATGGGTAGTGATGACCGGATCGGCCACAGATTCCTCTTCCCGGGAATAGGATATGGCGGAAGCTGTTTCCCTAAGGATGTAAAAGCGCTTATTAAATCAGGGATACAGGAAGATTTCAATTTCCAGATCCTCGAAGCTACAGAAAAAGTAAATACAGCCCAGAAAGTGATCCTGGTTTCAGAGATTGAAAAGTATTTCGGAGGAAGTATCCAGGGAAAGAAAATTGCGATGTGGGGACTGGCTTTTAAAGCAAATACCGACGACATCCGCGAAGCCTCTTCCCTTGACAATATTGCCCTGCTATTGGAAAAAGGCGCAGAAATTGCTGCCTATGATGCCGTGGCGGAAAGCAATGTACAGAAGCTTCTGGGGGATAAAATACAATATGCAAAAGGAATGTATGATGCCCTTGAAGATGCAGACGCCCTATTTATTGCTACGGAATGGCCGGAATTTAAAAACCCGAACTTTGAACTGATGGCCAAAAAAATGAAGAATAAAGTCATTTTCGATGGAAGAAATATGTATCCGCTGGAAATTCCTGAACAGAACGGATTCCATTATAAAAGTATAGGAAGAAAGACCATAGAAAATTAACAGATGAAAAATATCATTATTACCGGAGGAGCCGGATTCATAGGTTCTCATGTGGTGAGAGAGTTTGTAAAAAACAATCCTGATGCTACAATTATCAATCTTGATGCCCTTACATATGCAGGAAATCTGGAAAACCTTAAGGACATTGAAAATGAGCCTAATTATGTTTTCGAAAAAGCAGACATTACAAAACCTGAAGAATTAAGAAAAGTTTTTGAAAAATACAATCCTGATGCAGTTGTGCATCTGGCAGCGGAAAGCCATGTAGACAGAAGCATCACGGATCCGATGGCATTTATCAATACAAATGTGAACGGAACCGCCAATCTCCTTAATTTATGCAAGGAATTCTGGACCTTAAATCCGGATCACACTCACGGAAGATTCCCCGATGAACAAAGAACGAACCTGTTTTATCATGTTTCAACGGATGAAGTTTACGGAAGTCTCGGCGAAACAGGATTCTTTCTGGAAACTACCGCCTACGATCCTCAATCTCCATATTCCGCTTCCAAAGCAGCTTCGGACCATTTGGTAAGAGCTTACGGAAACACCTATGGAATGCCTTTCATTGTTTCGAACTGCTCCAATAATTATGGACCGAATCACTTTCCTGAAAAGCTGATTCCTCTTTGCATTTCGAATATCATCAATGAAAAGCCCCTGCCTATTTACGGAGACGGAAAATATACCCGTGACTGGCTGTTTGTTATAGACCATGCAAGAGCTATCCACCAGATTTTCAATGAAGCAAAAACAGGAGAAACCTACAATATCGGAGGTTTTAACGAGTGGCAGAATATTGATCTTGTGAAAGAGCTTATCAGGCAGATGGACGAAAAGCTAGGGAAACCAGAAGGGTATTCCGAAAAGCTGATTACGTTCGTTAAAGACAGACCCGGTCACGACAAGCGTTATGCTATCGATGCAGATAAACTGAATAAGAACTTAGGCTGGAAACCATCGGTAACCTTCGAGGAAGGATTAGGAAAAACTATCGACTGGTATCTTGAAAACAAGGAGTGGCTGGAAAATGTAACGAGTGGTGACTATCAGAAGTACTACGAAAAACAGTACCATTAAGATCAAATCTTTTGCTCTGTATCATGATTATTCAGGAATAAGATTAATCATATCACAGAAAATATAAACAAACAAAAATGAAAGGAATCATATTAGCCGGAGGATCCGGAACCAGACTTTACCCCCTCACCATCGCCGTAAGCAAGCAGCTGATGCCTGTTTATGACAAACCGATGATCTACTATCCTCTTTCCACTTTGCTTTTGGCAGGAATCAAGGATATTCTGATCATTACAACCCCTCATGACCAGCCCGGATTTATCAAACTTCTCGGTGACGGGTCCCAAATAGGATGCAATATAGAATATGTGGTACAGCCCAGCCCGGACGGACTGGCGCAGGCCTTTATTTTAGGAGAAACCTTTATCGGAAATGATCCTGCCGCACTGGTATTGGGCGACAATATTTTTTATGGCTCCGAAATGGGAACCTTATTAAAAAACAAAACCAATCCTGATGGCGGTGTTGTTTTCGCGTATCATGTTTCCGATCCGGAAAGATATGGTGTGGTAGAATTTGATGACGATTTCAAAGCGATCTCCATTGAGGAAAAGCCTTTAAAACCAAAATCAAACTATGCGGTTCCCGGCCTTTATTTTTATGATAATGAGGTAGTGGAAATCGCGAAGAACATTCAGCCTTCCGCAAGAGGTGAGCTGGAGATCACAGATGTCAACAATGTTTATTTAAGCAAAGGAAAACTTGAAGTAGGAGTCCTGGACAGAGGTACAGCGTGGCTGGACACCGGAACTTTTGACTCCCTGAATGATGCTTCCGAATTTGTGAGCGTTATTGAAAAAAGACAGGGCTTCAAGATTGGATGTATTGAAGAAATTGCTTTCAGGAATAAATTCATCAATGAAGAAAAATTATTGGAGACAGCCGGAAAATATGGCAAAAGCGGCTATGGTGAGTATCTGAAAAAGCTTGTTAATAAGTAAGGCTTATTACTATGTAATATCTTAAAACTATTGGCCTCAGCTGATAGTTTTTTAATGTAATTCATAGGGTATTTCCTGATTTTGCTGTAGATTTTTGGTCCGAATTTTTCTTCAATAATATACAATATAAACAGACTTCTTCACGATAGTAATTTTATAGTTAACTTTGGGGACTTTAAAGAAATTATTTAGATATATTAATGGAATACAATAAACCACAAATCATCATCTTTGATAAAATAGGATCATCAGAGCTGGGCTATATTACCATAGCTGAAACACAGAAGAATGTTCCTTTTGAAATACAGCGTGTTTACTGGACGTACTACACTCCTCATGATGTAACAAGAGGTGGTCACGCCCATAAAAAGCTGCAGCAGATGATATTTGCCGTATCCGGAACCATCATATTCAACACTGAAGATAAAGATGGTCATAAAGAAACTTTTACTCTGGATCATCCTACGAAAGGCTTGTATATTCCAAAGCTGGTATGGAGGGATATCCAGTTTTCCCATAATGCCGTTCTGCTGTGCCTTGCTTCCGAGATCTATGACGAAGCAGATTATTTCAGGGATTTTGCTAGCTTTAAGGAAGCGACGCTTGAACAATAAATTTCACTTTTTACAAAGGCCTTAATACAAACAACAGAAAATGCTAATTGATTACAAAGGAATTCAAATCAGATTTGTGGAAACCAATGATGCAAAGTTTGTTGTATCCTTCAGAAACAATGAAATTTTTGCCACATATGGGGTGTATAAAATAGGTTCCGGACTTCCTGAGACCGGAAGCATGGTTTCCAAACCGGAATATGTGAAAGACTCAATAAAAGTAGATGTTGCAGTTAAAAAAAATAATCCTATGTCAATCAACGAATTTATTAAAAACTTCCATGTACAAATGGAAAATACAGATATCGTTATAGGGCCTGAGACAGCATATAGTCCGGAAAACGACCGGGATTCCCTTACTGCAATGGTGATCAAGGTAATGATGGAAGACGAATACTGCGTATGTTGAGAAAGAACAGTAATTAACAGACCATGGCTTTTATACAACATATTTCAACCTACATTCCTGAAAAGGTGATTTCCAATGAAGAGATCTCAAAAAAATTTCCGGATTGGAACAGTGATAAAATCCTTGAAAAAATAGGAATCAGAAACAGGAATATTACCGGCGACGATGAGTTCACCTCAGATATTGCAGTGAAAGCATTAAACAGACTCACTGAAGAATATCAGATTGACAAATCTGCTATAGACTATCTGATCGTCTGCACGCAAAGCCCGGATTATTTTCTTCCCGCCACAGCCTGTATCGTGCAATCCATGGCCGGCCTGAATACCAGCTGCGGAGCGATCGATATCAATCAGGGGTGTTCGGGATATATTTATGGATTATCGCTGGCCAATGCCCTGGTGGATGCTAAAATGATGAAGAATGTGGTATTGATTACTGCTGAAACCTATTCAAAGCATATCCATGAGGATGATAAGGGAAATATCAGTCTTTTCGGCGATGCAGCTACGGCAACACTGATCTCCGGGGATGGAGATTATGAAATCCTGAAGTTTTCGGTGGGAACTGATGGAGAGGGTGCAAAAAACCTCATCGTAAAAAACGGTGCCGTCAGAAATAAAAAAACCACAGATAAAGAAGACAAAGACAATTATCTTCACATGAACGGACCTAAAATTTTTGATTTTACGTTAAAAGCTATTCCCGGCCTTGTAGAGGAGAATCTTAAAATCAATGGATTCAGAAAAGGTGACATCGACACATTCATCTTCCACCAGGCTAATACTTTAATGCTGGATTTCTTAAGAAAAAGAATAAAAATTCCACAGGAAAATTTCGTGATCGACATGCTGGATTACGGCAACACAGTATCCTCCACTATTCCTATTGCCTTTAAAAATTCATTCGCAACCAGAGATTCCACAAATATAATGCTGGTAGGTTTCGGAGTAGGCTATTCTTGGGGGGCCGTATGTTTAAGAAAAAAATAAATTAAGTGTAAAAAATAGACTATTATGATAAAATTCCTTGATCTTCAAAAGGTCAATTTACAGCATCAGGAAGAGATTGAAAACAAGCTTTTAAGTGTTTTCCGAAGCGGATGGTATCTGTTGGGAAATGAGCTTAAAAACTTTGAAACCAATCTTGCAGCCTATATCGGTTCAGAATATGCCCTGGGAGTTGCCAACGGATTGGATGCGCTTCGCCTTATCTTTCGCGCTTATATCGAATTGGGATTCATGAAGCCCGGAGATGAAGTTCTTGTACCTGCCAATACCTATATCGCGTCTGTTCTGGCTTTATCAGACAATGGATTGATCCCTGTATTCGTGGAACCGGATGCCAGTACTTACAATATTGACATTTCAAAAATTGAAGAAAAAATAACGCCGAAAACAAAAGCGATCCTGATTGTTCACCTTCAGGGAAGAATCGTTTTTTCAGAAGAGCTTAAAAATATCGCGGAAAAGCATCAGTTAAAGATTGTAGAAGATAATGCACAGGCTATCGGGGCAGAATGGAGGGGCATTAAATCCGGAAATCTGGGGGATGCTGCAGGTTTCAGTTTTTATCCCGGGAAAAACCTTGGGGCGCTGGGCGATGCCGGAGCGGTAACCACGAATGATAAAGAACTGTTTGAAGCTATTCGTGCTATAGCTAACTACGGTTCCAACCAGAAGTATGTGAATATTTACAAAGGTTTAAATTCAAGGCTGGATGAAATTCAGGCTGCCGTTCTGGATGTAAAACTTAAATACATCGGCCATGAAAACGGAACCCGAAGAACCATCGCCAAAAGATTTATCTCTGAAATCACAAATCCAAAGATCATCCTTCCTGAAAACCCGGCTGATGAAAATGAACATGTATGGCATGTTTTTGTGATCAGAACGGAAAAAAGAGATGAACTTCAGGCCTATTTAACGGAAAAAGGGATTAATACCATTATCCACTATCCTATCCCGCCGCACAAGCAGGAGGCCTATAAGGAATATGGAGACCTTTCGTTCCCGATTACTGAAAAAATGCATGAGGAGGTCCTGAGCCTTCCCATATCTTCTGTTTTGGAGGAAGAGGAAATCCAGGCTATCATTAAAGCGGTTAATGAATTTTAATAGTAATAAATATTACGTTCAGCATCCGTAGATTTCTTCCCTCAGATAAAAACGGATGCTCTGGTGTATTTTTTAAACGATTTATTCACATATAATAAAAAGTATTCAGGAATATTGATGGTATCAATATCCTGAGATAACAAAATTTAAAAACTCAATAATGAAGAAAGTTGCCATATTGGGAGCCAGCTATTTGCAGCTGCCACTCGTTCAGAAAGCAAAAGAAAGCGGATTGGAAGTCCATTGCTTTGCGTGGGACGATGGCAAGGCAGTTTGTAAAGACGTTGCCGATCATTTCTATGATGTTTCTGTTTTAGAAAAAGAAATTATTCTGAAAGAATGTACACAAATAGGGATCGATGGTATCCTTACAATAGCTACCGACATTTGTATTCCCACAATAGCGTATGTAGCCACAAATATGGGATTGTCAGGCAACAGCATTGAATGTTCACTGCTGACCACCAATAAATCCCTGATGAGAAAATGTTTCGTGGAAAACTGGATAGATTCTCCTCAATCTATTACCGTTTCAGAATTCAATCTGAAAGATTTCGAATCATTTAACTATCCTTTAATCATAAAACCATCCGACCGGTCCGGAAGCCTGGGTGTCATCAAAGTGACTTCGCCGGAGGAATGTAAAATGGCAATAGAAAATGCGGTAAAAGTTTCTTTTTCCAAAACCTGTGTAGCTGAAGAATTTATCACAGGAAAGGAGGTCAGTGTGGAAACTGTTAGCTATAAGGGTGAACACCGCATTATCACCATAACTGATAAGGAAATAACAGAAGAGCCTTATTTTGTAGAACTTGCGCACCACCAGCCCACTGCATTTTCTGAAGAAATTAAAAATAAGATCCACGAGATCAGTTACCATATCCTGAATGCAACAAAGGTGGAAAATGGAGCTTCTCATATAGAACTTATGATTACGGAAGAAGGGAAAATTTACCCCATAGAAATAGGAAGCCGCATGGGAGGAGATTTTATTGGTTCCGATCTTGTTCAGTTGTCTACAGGTTTTGATTATCTTCAGGCTGTTCTGGACATAGCCTTAGACCGGTATATTCTTCCTGAAAATTTCGAATCTACAGCCTATTCAGGTGTTTACTTTCTATCCCGGGAAACTGAGTATCTTTATCCTATTATCAGCGACAATAAAAAAGAAGACTACATCATAAAAAAAGAACTTTTATCGGACAGTCTTAAACCGGCTCATTCAAGTAACGACAGATCCGGTTATCTGATTTACCAATCAGATCATAAAATAGTTTTAGAATGAAAAAATCTATATAAATTATAACATTCATCCTGCATTAATTAAAAGCTAAATAATATAAATTTATAAAACGATGAAACGAATTGCTATTATAGGATCAGGTCATTTGGGACAGCAGATTTCTTATCACATTCATCAGGATTCCAATGACAAGGTGGTGGCATTCTTTGACGAGTTTCAGCCTCTGAATACTGTTATTAACGAAATTCCTGTTATTGGAGGGAATAATGATGTGATTTCCCAATATAAGGAAGGTAAATTTGATGCCCTTCTTATAGCAATTGGCTACAAACATCTTCATGCTAAAAAAGAATTGTTTCAGAAGCTTGATGGTAAAGTTCCGTTTCACACATTTGTTCATTCATCCTGTCACCGGGATCCATCAGCAGTCATTGGACAGGGGTCTGTTATATATCCGGGCTGCACCATTGATCAAAATGTTAGAATTGAAGACAATATACTGATCAATCTTTCATGTACTATATCCCATGATTCCGTTATCGGAAGCCATTCTTTTCTATCTCCATCTGTTGCCGTTGCGGGCTTTGTCACTATTCACGAACAATGTATTATCGGTATTAATTCAACGATCATAGATAATATTACAGTAGCTGCTCAAACACAGATTGGAGGTGGTGCCGTTGTGATCAGGGATATTGATACAGCAGGACTCTATGTAGGAAACCCTGTAAGATTTGTACGGTAGGAATATAAATCACCCTAAAATATTAAAACTGATAAATTAAACACCCTAAATTTAAAACACTATGATCCCATTTAATAAACCATTTATAGTAGGAAACGAACTTAAATATATTGAAGAAGCTGTAAAAAGCGGTAAGATCTCCGGAGATGGAATTTTCACCAGAAAATGTAACACTTTCTTTGAAGAAAAATTTGGTTTTCAAAAGGTACTGCTTACCACATCGTGTACTGATGCTTTGGAAATGTCTGCTATTCTGTGTAATATTCAGCCGGGAGATGAAGTAATTGTTCCCAGTTATACATTTGTTTCATCTGCCAATGCTTTTGTGCTGCGGGGAGCTAAAATAGTTTTTGTGGATTCCTATCCCGATAATCCTAATATAGACCCTGCAGAAATAGAAAAACACATTAACGAGAAAACAAAAGTAATTGTTCCCGTGCACTATGCAGGTGTAGCCTGTGATATGGAAAAAATTATGAATCTGGCTAAGAAACATCATCTTTTTGTAGTGGAAGATGCTGCTCAGGCCATCGACAGTTATTATACATTTTCTGATGGCACAAAAAAAGCATTAGGGTCCATTGGAGATTTTGCTGCCTTTTCGTTCCATGAAACTAAAAATATCATTGCCGGAGAAGGAGGTATGCTGGTGATCAATAATCCCGAATACAATACCCGTGCAGAGATCATTCGAGAAAAAGGAACAAACAGAAGTGCCTTTTTCAGAGGTGAAGTCAATAAATATGGCTGGGTAGATCTGGGATCATCATTTCTTCCCTCCGAAATACTTTCTGCTTTCTTGTATGCCCAGCTTGAAAATCTGGAGACCATACAGGAAAAAAGAATAAGAATCTGGAAAGAATACTACAGGAATCTATTGCCACTGCAGGAAAAAGGATTTGTAAAACTTCCAGAAATTCCGGATTTTGCGACCAACAATGCCCATATGTTTTATATGACCTGCAGAAGCTACCAGGAAAGATCTTCCCTGATTCAATTCTTAAAGGCAAAAGATATCCATCCCGTATTTCACTATTTAAGCCTGAACAAAAGTGAATTCTTTTTAAAAGACAACTCACCTATTGATATTCCTAACTCAGATCATTTTACGGATTGCCTGCTAAGACTTCCTTTCTTTTATGAACTTAAAGAATCGGAACAGGAAAGTATCAACAGCCTGATTCATGAGTATTATTCATCAGTGGAAAATCAGGTATAAGCGGATGGCCCCATGTTCTAAATGATTTGTTAATAAATAATAAAACCTAATATAAATTTTAAAAACTATTGGCTTTATAGCTGGTAGTTTTTTGCCCATAATAACAAATATTAATATATTAGTTGTTGTTTTCGGTTTTATGTGAATAATTATTCACTAATTGAAAAAGTTGGATAATAATAAAATATTTTAAATTTGCAAAAACTCACACAAATGAATGACCCACAACAAAAGTGGACGGAAACGATTGAAGATAATCATTCTTTATTTGACCTCAACCTGACTGAGGTCTGGAAATATAAAGATCTTATCTACATGTTTGTAAAAAGAGATTTTGTCTCAAGTTTCAAACAGACCATTCTGGGACCCATATGGTTTTTTGTTAATCCTATTTTTACAACCATAGTATATTTGGTTGTTTTTGGAAGGATAGCCAAGCTTCCCACCGATGGCGCCCCGCCTCTTTTATTCTATCTTGCCGGTGTTACTTTATGGAATTATTTTTCATCATCGCTGCTGGCTACTTCAAGTACATTCTTAGGAAATTCAGCTATTTTTGGGAAAGTATATTTCCCGAGACTGGTAAGCCCAATTTCCATTGTGATATCAAACCTGATGCGTTTTTCAGTACAGTTTCTGTTATTCGTTGCTGCATGGGCGTATTACTACAGTAAGGGGGAGATACAGCCTAATCTGTGGATTCTGGCAACTCCTTTCCTGATTCTTTTAATGGCGTTATTCGCTCTCGGAGTGGGAATGATTTTTTCTTCACTCACTACAAAGTATAAAGACCTTAATATGCTGTTAGGTTTCGGAATCAGTTTGTATATGTATGCTACTCCTGTCATCTATCCGGCATCTTCTCTGATGGGAATTTTTAAAAAACTGGCCTATTACAATCCTTTAACAGGAATTTTCGAATGCTTTAAATATGCCTGGCTAGGTGTAGGTGATTTCTCGCCATTAATGCTGGGAATCAGTACAGGAATTATTCTTATTCTCCTTATGATAGGTATCGTGGTTTTCAATAAAGTTGAAAAAACCTTTATGGATACTGTATAATAACTGACTGTTAGTTTTTATTTATTTCAATTTAAAAATCACACCAATATGCTCGCTTTAAAAGCAGAAAACATATCAAAACAATATCGCCTAGGACAAGTCGGAACGGGCACCCTTTCTCATGACCTGAACAGGTTCTGGCACAAAGTAAGAGGCAAGGAAGATCCTTATTTAAAAATCGGGGAAGCCAATGATAGAACCACTAAAGGGTCTTCTGAATATGTCTGGTCCCTTCAGAATATTAATTTTGAGATAGAACAAGGGGATGCTGTGGGAATAATTGGCAGAAACGGAGCCGGTAAATCCACTCTTTTAAAGCTTTTAAGCAAGGTCACCAAACCTACTACCGGAAAAATTTATACCAACGGGCGAATTGCTTCGTTATTAGAAGTAGGGACAGGTTTTCATCCTGAAATGACAGGGCGCGAAAATGTTTATCTTAACGGGGCTATTTTGGGAATGACCAGAAAAGAAATTACAAGAAAGTTTGATGAAATTGTAGATTTCTCGGGTGTAGAAAGATATATAGATACTCCTGTAAAAAGATATTCATCCGGGATGTATGTCCGTTTGGCTTTTGCCGTTGCGGCTCATCTTGAATCTGAAGTTCTGATTGTAGATGAAGTGCTTGCGGTAGGAGATGCAGACTTTCAAAAGAAATGTCTCGGCAAGATGAATGATGTTACTCAAGGGGAAGGAAGAACTATTCTGTTTGTGAGTCACAATATGGCAGCTATTAAAACACTCTGCACCAAAGGCATATTACTGGATACCGGAAAGGTTGCTTTTCAGGGTAATATAGATGAAACGGTTTTACGATATTTAGGAAACAATAATACTTCGAATACGAACCATTTTATTTATGAAAATATAAGGAATACGTTTTTTGCCCTGCAGGAAATTATTCTTAAGAACTCATCAAAGACCATGGATGAACCTTTGGATGAAAATGAAGAAATAGAGCTGATTACAAATTTTGTCTTAGATACCGATCAGCCGGAACGTTACCATATTACTTATCATCTGAAGAATGATTATGGTGAAGCTCTGTTTTCATTCTCTGCCCATGAGCTTCAGCTTGAAAACGGTAAGCGTAGTTTAACCTGCACTTTCCCTAAAAGGTTTTTGCAGTCCGGAAATTATTATTTAAGTTTCTTCCTGATAGAAGATAAAAAGCAGGCCATAATTATTGAAAATGATATTGTTTCATTTTCTGTTGTTGACGGTAATAGAGAGATTGGAGTATATATGGGCCGTGAACCTGGATTTATACGTCCTTTTTTCGACTGGACTTTAGAGTAACAAACCAATACACCTTATAGTATGAAAAAAGTTTTGCAGAAAGTAGCCAACAGTTTCGGATACAAAATTATGAAGAACACCACTCATAATACAACATCAGGAGCTCCTTCCATTACCAATCATAAAAACAATCTGTTAAGCAAGTTCTATGGTACTCTAAAAAAATTAGATTTCCAGCCCAGCTTTATTGTTGACATTGGCGCTAATACCGGAACATGGACAAGAGAAGCACTGCGGGAATTCCCGGATGCTTCCTATCTTCTTATTGAGCCACAGGAGAGACTTTCTGAAAACTTTAAAGATTTATTACAAAATGAAAAGATAAAATACCTGCCAGTAGGTGTTGGTAATAAAAATGATATTTTAAAATTTACTATTCATGACCGGGATGACAGTTGCTCTTTTATTTATTCTGAAGAAGAAGCGGCTACAATGGGTTATGAACAAATTGAGGTACAGATAAAAACACTAAATTCAATTATTGCAGAACATCAGTTTCCTCATCCGGATATTGTAAAAATTGATGCTGAAGGATTGGATTTGGAAGTATTGGAAGGTGCCTCTGAACTTTTTGGAAAAACTGAAGTTTTCTTAGTAGAGGCCGCGATCCAAAATAAAGTATATAAAAATTCATTAATCAGATTAATAAACACAATGGATGCAGCGGGCTATGAACTCTATGACATCACAGATCTCAACAGACCTTTTAACCTGCCTGTTTTATGGCTTGTAGAAGCTGCTTTTGTTAAAAAAGGCGGCATACTGACCCAACTGTCCGAAAAAATATAGCTATGATTCCCGTAACACAACCTTTTCTTCCTCCTAAAGAAGAATACGATAAATACCTTGATGGCATCTGGAAAAGAAACTGGCTCACGAATATGGGCCCGTTAGCCAGCCAGCTTGAAATGGAGCTTAAAGACCACTTAAAGCTACAGCACCTTCTTTTTGTAACCAATGGTACCGTTGCCATACAAATGGCTATTAAAGCTCTTGAAATTACAGGAGAGATTATTACCACCCCTTTTTCTTTTATTGCTACCACCAGTACTATCGTCTGGGAAGGATGTACGCCCGTATTTGTAGATATAGATCCGGAAAGTCTTTGTATAGACCCCAAAAAAATTGAAGAAGCCATTACTGAAAAAACGACAGCAATCCTTGCGACCCATGTTTATGGAAATCCTTGCGATGTGGAAGCCATTGATATTATTGCTAAAAAACATAACTTAAAAGTAATCTATGATGCGGCACATGCTTTCGGTGTGGAAGTAAACGGAAGATCTGTTTTCGAATATGGTGACATTTCCACCTGTTCTCTTCATGCTACCAAGCTATATCATTCGGTAGAAGGAGGTTTACTCGTAACCAAAGACCCCAGCCTGCTCAAGAAGCTTGCATTTATAAGGAATTTCGGGATCTCCGGGTTCGATACTTTTTCTGAATTGGGACTTAACGGAAAAAATTCTGAATTTCACGCGGCAATGGGATTAGCCAACCTAAAATACATTGGCCAGATCCATGAAAAAAGAAAAGCACTTGCCGCCCTTTATGATAAAAAGCTCAAAAATTTAAAAGCGGTAAAACCTCTGTGGCATGCTAAAGCCACGGAAAATTATCCTTATTATCCTATCGTTCTGGAAAGCGAAGAACTTCTTTTAAAGCTGAAAACGGAAATGGATAAACAGGAAATCTTCACCCGAAGATATTTCTATCCAAGTCTGGCATCGGCATTACCTTACCTTCCTGAGCTAAAGCTGCCGATTACTGAAGATATAGCGAAGCGGTCCCTGTGCCTGCCCCTTTATTATGATCTTACTTTTGAGGAAGTGGAGTTTATTGCCCGGTTAATGTTGAGAATCCAAAATAACGATTAATATGAAAATCGCTATCATGCAGCCTTATTTTATGCCTTATATAGGGTATTTCCAATTGATTCATTCCGTAGATAAGTTTATTATTTATGATGATGTCAATTATATAAAACAAGGTTGGATTAATAGAAATAATATATTGGTTGGCGGTAAAAATCATCTGTTTTCTATTCCGTTAAAAGACGCAAGTTCTTTTAAAAAAATTCATGAAATAGAGATTGATCAAAACCTTTTTCCAAAATGGAAAATTAAGTTTTTCAAAACACTGGAGCTCTCCTATAAAAAGGCTCCGTTTTATAATACAATTGCTGCAATGCTGGAAAAGCTGCTGGACCATCCTTCCAAACTGACGGACACCCTATATATGAGCTTGAAGGAGGTATGCAGCTATCTCAAAATGAATACATACATTGAAAGATCTTCCGTAATCTACGGGAATTCTGAACTTCCAAAAGAAGAAAGGCTTATTGATATCTGTAAAAAAGAAAAGGCAGATACATACATTAATCTTTCCGGAGGACAGAGCCTGTATACTAAAGAATATTTTAATCGTTATAATATCAATTTGCTTTTTCTTCAATCTAATAAATTGATTTATAAACAGTTTGATGAAGAATTTGTTCCCTGGCTGTCAATTATTGATATTTTGATGTTTAACTCGCCTGAGGAAATAAATAATATGCTGGATCAATTTGAATTAATGTAATGGAAAATAAAGCTATAGGAGGATATTTTGAACTTGAGCTTTCCGGTCATAACCATATTGGAAGTGCTTCTTTTGTTGAATTAAATTCAGCAAGAAATTGCCTGGAATATATTCTTACCGCTAAAAAATACACCAAAATCTACATCCCATATTATACCTGTGATGTTCTTCTGGAGCCCATCAGAAAACTGAATATTTTGCATGAATTTTATGATGTGGATTCAAATCTGGAACCATTATTTGATTATTCATCAATCAAGCATACAGAGGTATTTTTATACACGAATTATTTTGGAATTAAAGATAAATTTATTGGCCATTTGGTACAGGTGATTCCCCAAAACATCATTATTGATCATGCGCAGTCCCTTTTTTCACCTCCTGCACAAAATGTTGATTCATTTTACTCGCCACGGAAATTTGTAGGCGTTGCAGATGGCGGCTATCTGTACACCGATAAAAAAATTAAAGGGGATTTTGAAAAGGATGAAAGTTATCAGCGAATGAGCCATCTTTTAAAAAGAATAGATCTATCTGCAGAAGAAGGCTATTCAGATTTCAGTGAAAATGATAAATCACTGGAAAACCAGCCTATTAAAACCATGTCAAACCTTACAAAGAAAATATTGTCAGGAATTGATTATGAGGCTGTAAAAAAACAGAGAAGAGAAAATTTCGCATTTCTCCATCAGCATTTGAAAGAGAAAAACCTTCTTCAGATTGAAGAATCACAGGACTCCGTGCCAATGGTATATCCTTTCAGAACCCATGATACCGGTCTTAAGCAGAAATTGATCAGTAAAAGGATTTACTGTGCTTCCTATTGGCCGAATGTTTTGGAATGGTGCAACGAGGACAAAAATTCCTATTGGTTGGCGAAAGAAATCATAGCACTACCGATAGATCAGAGATATTCCGTGAATGACATGAAAAAAATTGCAGCGTATGTATAGTGTTTTAATCAGACCTCTTATAAAGGAAGACGCCTACACTTCATATCAGTGGCGAAATGATCATGAAATCTGGAAATTTACAGGTTCTGCACCGGATATGGAGATCACTCCTGAAATTGAATCCGACTGGATTGAGAAAGTTCTTAAAGACCAATCCTCTAAAAGATTTGCCATTGTATGCAACGAAGAGTACATTGGAAATGTCCAGCTTACAAACATACAGAATGATGTTGCCGAATTTCACATTTTCATCGGTAAAAAAGAATTCTGGGGTAAAGGAATTTCCCAGTCTGCAACCTATCAGATACTATACTATGCCCGGGAAATACTAAAACTTAATGAAGTGTATTTATCCGTGAAACCTGAAAATACGGCTGCCGTACAGTCTTATCTGAAAAATAATTTCAGGATTACAGAACAAAATAATGACCAGATAAGAATGTCATTACAGCTTTCCGAGCTTCCTGATCCGATTGTCAGTGTATTTGTAATGGTTTATAATCATGGTGAATACCTGAAAGAATGCATCGAAGGGATATTATCACAAAAGACCAATTTTAATTTCGATATTGTTGCGGGTGAAGATTGCTCTAAAGACAATTCCCGAGACGTCCTGCTTCATTATCAAAAACTATATCCTGGGAAATTCAGGCTTTTATTATATCCGGAGAACGTTGGAGCCAATAAGAACCAGCACGAAATATTAAAAAACTGTACTGGTAGCTATATCGCCATCTGTGAAGGAGATGATTACTGGACAGACCCGTTAAAACTCCAGAAACAGGTAGATTTTCTGGAAAAAAATGAAGATTATGCCTTATGTTTTCACCCGGCAAAAATACTTAAGTCTGACGGTGAAATTGTGGATGACTTTATTACCCGGGTTCCAGAAAATTACCAGCTTCGTGAAACACTGGCAGAAAAACACAACTACATTCATACCCCCACTGTACTTTTCAGAAATGTCCTCACTCAGGAAGAGCTGGATTCAGAAGAGTTTAACCGCTCACCTATAGGGGATTATTTTCTGTATATGCAGCTTACCAAATATGGAAAAATAGGATACCTGAAAGATTGTATGGCGGTGTACAGGCATGGTGTGGGAACATTCAGCCCACTCAATAAAATTAAAAAACTTCAGGCTGATGTTTTATTATTTACCAACCTGTATTCATTTGAAAAAGACCCAGAAATAAAAGGAATTATTTATAAAAACCTTCTGCATTCTCTGAAGATTGTGGAAAATGAGTTCAGAATAAAAGAAAGCGTATTAGGGACAAGAAGGCATATCCTGCTTGAAAAACTTTATCAATTCATTAAGAAGAAATAGAACAGTATTCCCTAAAGATCAGATTATTTATTGTATCAATCCCATTTAATAAGTATAAAACCAATAATGAAAACGAAATCCAGAACCATTGCTTTTTATCTGCCGCAATTCTACCCCATTCCGGAAAATGACGAATGGTGGGAGAAAGGCTTTACGGAATGGACGAATGTAACGAAAGCAAAACCATTATTCCCCGGCCATCACCAGCCTAACCTTCCCAGTGAATTAGGTTTTTATGACCTGCGTGTTCCGGAAGTTCGTGAAGATCAGGCCAAGCTGGCAAAAGACCACGGAATAGAAGGCTTCTGCTACTGGCATTATTGGTTTGGAAATGGTAAAAGGATTTTAGAAAAGGTATTCAAAGAAGTCGTGGAAAGCAAAAAACCGGATTTCCCATTCTGCGTAGCATGGGCTAATGAGACCTGGAAAGGGGTATGGCATGGGCTTGATAACCAAATATTAGCTGAACAAACTTATCCGGGGGTGGAAGATTACACCGCTCATTTTTACGAGCTCCTGCCTGCTTTTAAAGACAGTCGATATATAAGAGTTAACAACAAGCCTCTGTTTGTGATTTATAAAGCCTTTGACATTCCTGATGTGAAGGCATTTTTAGACCTGTGGACCCAACTGGCTAAAGACAATGGATTAGAAGGTATTTATTTCGTGGGACATCTTTTTGATTTCAGAAGATATCAGGAAATGTTAGATTTAGGTCTGGACGCTGTGAACGTCGTTCGTATGAATGAAGTACAGAGACAGCTTCCCAAACCGAGCCTTACCTTAAAAGAAAAACTGGAATACAAACTTAAAAAGTATGCAACGGATATTCCAAGGTATGAGTATAAAGATGCTATCAAGGTTTTGCTGGGTGAGGAATCAAGACACGAAAATATAATGCCTACCCTGTTCCCGAACTGGGACCATTCCCCCAGAAGCAAAGGAAAAACACTGGTCCTGCATGATTCCAATCCGGCACTTTTCAGGGAACATGTAAAATATGCCCTGGACATGGTAAAAGATAAACCTGAAGAAGAAAGAATAATATTCATCAAATCCTGGAATGAATGGGCAGAGGGAAATTATATGGAACCGGACAGAAGATACGGAAGACAGTATCTGGAAGTTTTTAAAGACGAAAATACCTATTAATTTTTTTCCTGAATGACCATAAGTGTAATTATACCCGTATATAACGCAGCCGCTTTTATAGAAAAAGCAGTGAACTCCGTCCTGCAGTTCCCTGAAGTAAAAGAAATTTTACTGATAGACGATGGTTCTACAGACGGTTCTGTAGAGCTCTCCAGAAAAATTTCAGAGCAGCATGACCGGGTAAAATTTGTTCAACATCCTGACCAGAAAAACCATGGAGTTTCAGCAACGCGTAATTACGGTATGGATTTGGCTTCCCAGGAATTCATTGCATTTCTGGACGCTGATGACTACTATCTCCCCAACCGTTTTGATGCGGAAAGAGAATACCTGAAAAATCCGGAGATCGATGGTGTTTTTGGAGCCATAGGTGTAGAATTTGTTACTGAAGCCGGAAAGAAAAAATACCTTTCCGTCATTAATGACACCGGATTAACAACGGTTCGTCATCATGCGGAAGGAATGGAAGTTTTTTATGGACTGTCCCAGATGAATCTGGCTTTCGGAACTTTTTTTTCATTAATAGCCACCACCTTACGGAAATCAGCTGTTGATAATGTTGGATTAAGGCTTAATGAAACCCTGAGAATGCATGAAGACAGGGATTTTATTGTAAAACTCTCTTACCATTGCCATCTGAAATCGGGATTCATTGATCAGGCGGTAGCGATGAGAACAGGACATGAAAACAATACATTTTCATCCGTTCAGAACAAGTCGAAGGCCTATTACAGAAATCAGGAAAGATTATTTTACTCCCTTTTCAGCTGGGCCAAAAAACAGAAAGGAATTCCAGAGGAAGCCCTGGAGATGTTTAAGCTGAAGTACCTTTGTGGTAAAGTGGCTTCAAAGTCAGGAGCAAGCAAATATATATCCTATGCATTATATTCACTGGCCAACCCTAAGCTTTTGAAAACCAGATACAGGTATTTTGCATTGAAAAATAAATTATAAAAAATTATTTTATGGACCTCTTTTATAAGTTCCCATAAAAGATACAATACACACTTTGAAAAAAATATACAGATGATTATTGGAAATGGTGTTTTAGCAACTGCTGTAAGAGATTTTGACCATGAAAATTTAATCTTTTTTGCATCAGGAGTTTCTAATTCTTTAGAAAACAGAACCTCTGAATTTGAAAGAGAGATGAATCTCCTGTACTCTGCAATTGAAAAATTTCCTGAAAAAAAATTGATTTATTTTTCAACATGCAGCATTTATGATTCCTCGAAAGCAAAAAGCCCGTATGTACTTCATAAGCTGAATATGGAAAAAATAATCTGTGAACAATGTAACCAGTATGCCATTTTCAGGGTTGGAAATGCCGTAGGAAAAGGCGGAAATATGAATACACTGATTAATTTCCTTAAAAATGCCATTGAAACCGGCAAAAAAATTCAGGTCCACCGCAACGCAAGGCGCGTATTTATTGGAGTGAATGATATTGCTCTGTTTATCGGCCGACATATAGATTCCATAAACAATACTATTTTTAATCTTGTTTATCCCCATCAGTTTTCCCTGGAAGAAGTAATTATTCCTCTGGAAAAGCATCTCAACAGGAAAGCATTGTATGAAATAACTGACGAGGGAGCTTATTACGACATCATTTTCGAAGAAAGTACCAAAGCATTTTTTGATTATATTTCTCCGGAAGAATACATTAAAAAACTATATACCTCCTATTTATAATTCCATGTTAATAGTAAGTACTCATCCAGAGTTCTAAATATTAGTATATTTGACGAAATTTATCCACAAATGATCAGCATTGTAAGTCCCGTTTACCGCGCAGAAAATACACTCCCTCTCCTGGTATCAGAAATTGATGCCGTAATGTCCAGGATAGGAGAAAAATATGAAATTATTCTTGTAGACGACAGAAGCCCGGACAATTCCTGGGAAGTTATGAAAAATCTTGCCGGGAACAATCCCAATATAAAAATATACCGGCTAAGCCGGAATTTTGGACAACATCCAGCCATTATGGCCGGCTTAAGCAAGACGACAGGTGAATGGGTGGTAGTAATGGACTGTGACCTTCAGGATCAGCCCAAAGAAATTGAAAAGCTTTACCATAAGGCCCTGGAAGGCTATGATATGGTACAAGCGAAAAGGGAGGAAAGAAAGGACAATGCTATCAAAAGATTAACTTCCCAATACTTTATCCGTACCTTCAATTACTTAACGGATATGAAGGTCAATAAAGAGGTAGCCAACTTTGGAATTTACCACAGAAAAGTAATCAACAGTATACTCAATATCAATGATTACATCAAAGCATTTTCTCTTTTTGTAAACTGGGTAGGATACAATCGTTGTGAAATAAGTGTGGAGCACAATGAAAGAATGGAAGGCAAAAGCAACTACAGTTTCACTAAACTTTTTTCTTTAGCATTCAATATTATTGTTTCCTTTTCCAATAAACCCCTTAAAGTATGTGTAGGGTTTGGTGGCTCCATATCTTTACTGTCCGTATTTGTAGCTATCTTTTTTTTAATCCAGACACTTCGTGGTAAAATAACCGAACCAGGATACAGTTCACTTATTTTATCAATATGGTTTCTATCCGGTGCCATTATCTTCTGCATCGGTATTGTAGGATTGTATGTGGGGAAAACTTTTGATGAAGTCAAAAACAGACCCGTTTATATCATTGATGAAGAAATAATAAAAAAGGAATGATGAATAAAAAGCTAAAGACAATAATCTTTTAGCTGATAAATTACACATTCATAAGATTTTGAAAAATCCCTAACAAAAATAGTAAGCACTACTTAGATCTTTTAAAGATGAAAAAAATTGATACAGAATTATTTAAAACTGAGTTTCAGGAAAAGAACGGAAAATATATTTTTGTTCCCGTTCAGGAAGAAGTTGTCACAGACTTTCTTGATAAAATAAAATATAAATTAAAAAAATTCGGAAAATTCTATAATCTACTCATAGAGTTTATAAGCCCTGTTTATCCTCAGCCACTTTTTGATATCAGAAGAATCATCAGAAATGAGATCAAAGAAAAAAATCTTGTTGCCCTGAATTTAGGAAGTGGTAGCTCCGATCTTGGAGAAGAATTCCTGAACGTAGATTTACTTCCTTATGAACATGTAGATATCATCTGCGATATTGAAAATATTCCTTTTAAGGACAATTCTGTTGATTATATCATCAATATTGCTGTATTGGAGCATGTCCCGAATCCTCAAAAAGTAATTGCTGAAATCCACAGAATTCTAAAGCCTGGAGGAAAAATTTACTGTTTTATTCCGTTTATGCAGCCTTTCCATGCCTCACCATATGATTTTCAACGGTTTACTTATGAAGGGATGAAACATCAGTTTAAAGAATTTGAAATCTTAAATCTGAAACCAATTGGTCCTACCTCGGGAATGCTTTGGGTAGTACAGGAATGGTTTGCGCTTGTTTTCTCATTTGGAATAAAGCCTCTTCATACTTTTCTGTATCTTATCTTTATGGTTCTTACTTTCCCTATAAAATTTTTGGATGTTATTTTCCAGTATTATCCGATGAGCAAGAATGTAGCTTCCGGATTTAGTATTCATGCACAAAAAAAATAGTATGGAAAAAATCAAATACTGGAACCTCGCAGGGATTCTGTTTATTATTTCCTCTTTGGTAATGGGATATCTGGTGTATTCCAATTTCAATAAAGGTCTCGTGATGAACGACGAAGCTTTTTATTTGTTCCACTTCAAGGATGCAAAGAATGTCCTTACTGTAGATTCTACGAATTATTTCAGGATTTTTAAAATATTTTATACCGATAATGTCTACCATTTCCGGATTATTACTTTTTTGCTTTTAAATGCTTCTTCTTTTTTACTGTTCTATAGTATTTCAAAGTATTATAAACTTAAAATCTCTCCCCTTCTATTTGGTTTTCTGGGAACGAGCATTAATTTTTTAACCTGGCATGGAACGATAGTTATTCTGAACCAGTATCATGGTAATACGATTCTCACCAACCTTGCATTATCCATGCTGGTTTTCTTTCTGATATCCCACAAAAAATGGCTGCTCGTTTTTTCAGGCTTTTTTATGGGAATATTACTTTTTAACGGGATTCCGCATTCTATTACCGTGATTCCTATCATTTTATTCCTGCTGATTAATTTCTGGAAAAAAGATAAAACAGTCATTTTCTTATTCTTTACCGGGATCATAGCAGCGATATTTTTTTATTTTACTTTTATTGAAGACCTGTCTGTCTTTATAAAACAGCTGGAATACATCAAAATCTACAAAGAGTTTCACACCAAGCAGCACCCTAAACGGTTTTATATCATCTGGGTAGCACAGATCATAGGTTTTGTCCTCATCCCTGTTGCCCTGTTGCTGTTTTTCCTGATCAGGAAGAAAGTACAGAAAGAAAGTGTAGATAAGCTGCTTCTTTATTCAGGTATTGCGATAGTTCTACTATCCGTTTTCTATTTCAATCTTTATATTCTCTATGTATACACAGGATTGCTTATGTATCGTTTTTATATGAACGAACATATTTCTCTGGAGAAAAAAACACTGTGTATTTTACTGACGCTCTTGCCATTTGGTCTGGCGTTCGGCTCCGGATTTTATTTTTACATCAGAGGAGGAATGTACCAGATTTATTATTTACTGGCTATTAATATTGCGGTTATCTGTATGTACAATTTCAGGGCATATCTCGTATACCTGTCCTTTTTCTTCTATTCTGTAGTAATCTATCCTCTTTTCCTGTATGATAAAGGCTGGAAAGATTTTGTGTATGTAGAACAGACTTCAAAAATACAACTGAACGGTCATGATTTTTATGTAGATAAAGAAAGAAAAAAAGATCTGGATGACCTTCGTCCGTACCTGCAGAATCAGCCCAATGTGATCTATTCCAGTAACCACCTTACGGGATACCTGTATTTTCTGGATGCAAGACCGCCCATTTACTATTATTTTGCACTCAAGGATTATGTAAGATTCATCATTAAAAAAGTGGGCAAAACTCCGGACGATTTCATCTACATAGAAAGTAACGATTACCCTTTCCTCGAACGAGAAATTGTACCTTTGAAATTCGTGGATCATCCGGAAAAATATAAAATAGTAAAAACAGGACGGTTTACGCTATACCTTCCATCCAATTATCAAAAAAAATAAATTATGTGTGGAATAGCCGGAATCATCGCTAATAATGCCAGAAACTACCAGGAAGAAATCCGGAAAATGACGGATTCCATGATGCACCGTGGACCGGATTCTTCACATTATGAATTTTATGAAAATGCTGCCTTAGGCCACCGGAGACTCTCTATTATAGACCTCTCCGACAATGGAAAACAGCCTATGTTCTCCTATACAAAAAAAGAATGCATTGTCCTTAACGGTGAGATCTACGGATACCAGGATATTAAAAAGAATTATGCCGAATATCCTTATCATGGAGGTTCAGATACCGAAGTGATCCTGGCCATGTACCAGAGAAAACAGGAAAACCTCATCCATGATCTTCCCGGCATGTTTGCGTTCGCCCTCTGGAATGATGAAAAGCAGGAACTTTTCTGTGCCAGAGACCGTTTTGGAGAAAAACCGTTTTATTATGCCATTGGAAACAATAATGAATTTATTTTCGCTTCAGAGATCAAAGCAATTCTGGCTTCCGGGCTCATTGCTCCCAGGGTAAATACAGATGCGCTTTCCCATTATCTTCAGTATGGATATGTAAGTTCCTATCAAAGTATATACAGTAATATTTTCACCCTTCCGCCGGCCCACCAGCTGATCTGGAAAGAGGGGAAAGTTACCGTTTCCAGATATTACAGCCTTCCGGCAAAAGACAGGGTACTCAGCTTGTCCGACGCTAAAGAAGAGTTTATGTACCTGCTGAAAAATGCGGTCAAAAAGCAACTTATTGCTGATGTAGAAGTCGGAAGTTTCCTGAGCGGAGGCCTGGATTCTTCCTCCATCGTAGCTTTGGTAGATGAATTTCTTCCTCATCAGACCACTATCAGCTTCGGTTATGACCATAAAGACAGCGAGCTTAAATTTGCCAAAGAAATTGCTGATAAATACAAGACCAACCACCGTGAGGTGCATGAGCAGAAAGGTGACCTTGCAGAATCCCTGCTGAAAATATCACCGTATTTGGATGAACCTTTTGCCGACACTTCTTACCTTCCACATTATGAGATCTGTAAAAATGCCAGGAAAAGCCTTACCGTGGCGCTTTCCGGAGATGTGGGTGATGAACTTTTCGGAGGATATCATTTTTATACCGTCGAAAATAAATTAAAAAATCATTTCAGCTATAAAAATATCATTGCCCGGTTTGGCTTAAAACTCTATCAGAAGGCCAGACAGACTTCCTTTGTGACCCAACAGAACTTAAAGTTTGCGTCCATTCTGGATTTCCATCTGAATTTTGTAAGAAATGATTTCAATAAAGAAGAAAGAAACAGGCTCGGGCTGATGTCTGATTACAAACAGGACTACAGCTTTACTCCCGACCCGGATTCCCTGAATGATATTATGAGAGTAGACCTGGAACACTATGTTCCCGGTAATATGATGGTCAAGTCCGACCGGATGGCCATGGCCAATTCACTTGAAGTAAGAACCCCTTTCCTGGATCTGGATTTTGCCGAGTTCTGCATCCAGCTTCCCGAACAGCTGAAACTGACGGACGACAATGATAAGATCATCCTTCGTGAAGCGATGGGCCCTTACTGGACGGAAACCATCAGAAAACGCCATAAACAGGGATTCGGAATGAGCGTTAAAAGCTGGTTTGCGGAAGAAAATATCATGAAACTTTCCGACGATCTTCTGAAAAACAAGGATCAGAAAATCTTTAATTATATTGATTTTAATGCTGCCCAGAAATTTCTGGCTCACGACAACAAGCACTGGAACCTTCTGCAACTGGCTCTATGGGCCCATAACAATCAATCCGTACTCTAATGCCTGATATTTCTGTCATCATACCGGTTTATAATGCTTCGGAATTTTTAGAAAAATCTGTAGCATCTGCGCTGCCATTTGAAGAAGTAAAAGAAATATTACTGATTGAAGACTGCTCTACAGATAACTCGCTGGAGATCTGTATGAAACTGGCCAGCCAATATCCTAAAATAAAACTGTTTCAGCATGCGGACAAAGGAAACCATGGCGCTGCTGCCACCAGAAATCTGGGGATAGAAATGTCATCCTGCAGTTTTATCGCTTTCCTTGATGCTGATGATTATTACCTTCCGAACAGATTTGATGTAGAAAAGGAAATATTTAATGATCCTAAGATTGATGGTGTTTTCGGCGCCATAAGTGTAGAATACCTAACAGAGAAAGGGAAACAGGAATTTCAATCTAAATTTACCAATGTCACCCTTACGACGGTCAACTATCCTGCTGAAGGGAAAGAAGTGTTCAGAGGGCTTTTAGGCTTAACAACTAAAACTTTCGGTACATTTTTCCATTTGAATACCTTGACGATAAGAAAATCAACTTTACAGAAAAACAAACTAAAGTTTAATGAAATTCTCCGGGTTCACCAGGACTCGGATTTTATCATTAAACTGGCATTCCACTGTTATTTAAAATCGGGAATTATAGACCAGCCCATTGCGGTAAGAGGTATTCATGACGATAATAGAATTACCAAGATCGTCCGTTATTCCCCACAATATAATGAGCGGCAATTTCTCTTATGGAACTCCCTGTATAAGTGGTCCGGGAAAAATAAACCGTACCGGGATGCGGCACAGCATATTTATCTACAGAAAAAAGCTTTTGAACTTTCTACCAAAAAAGGATGGTCAAAAACAGCTGCTTTATTGGCTGCTATTTGTAAAGACCCGAAAATCCTGAAGACAAAATACCGGTTTACCTATACCCATAAAGCCTGAGACAACAATTACAATACAATAGAGTATAAACACAAGAATATTAAATTGCTCCCATGAAGATATCCGTAGTTATTCCCGTTTACAATGCTGAAAAATATGTTACGCAGGCAGTAGAATCAGCGCTTCAGTTTGAAGAAGTCTACGAAGTGATCCTTGTAGAGGATAAATCTCCGGATAACGCCTTAGAGGTATGTCAGCAGCTTGTTGAAAAACACAGCAGGGTAAAGCTTTTCCAGCATCCTGACAAAGGCAATCACGGAGCAGGTCCAAGCAGAAACCTTGGAATAGAAAAATCTACCGGAGACTTCATCGCATTTCTTGATGCGGATGATTATTATCTTCCCAACAGATTTGACGCGGAAAGGGAACTTTTTAAAAATCCTGAAGTAGAAGGTGTGTACGGAGCACTTGGAGTTCATTATTATTCTGAAAAAGCAAAAGAACAGTATTACCCGATCTTTGGAGACAGACTGACTACTGTTCATAAAAAACACGGTCCGAAAGATGTTTTCCCGGGCCAGATCTACATGCTGGGCAGCTTTGGACTTTTCAGTATTGATGCACTTACCGTGCGCAGAGAGCCTTTAATGAGAAAAATGAACCCCCGCTTTAGAACAAATCTGAGGCTTCATCAGGACAGTGAGTTCCTGATCAGACTTTCTTTTTATCTGGATCTTTATCCGGGTATTTTAGACCAGGCTGTCGGAATGCGCGGTGTACATGAAAATAACAGAATTACAAAGGTAGATTCAAAGAAAATAAAGCCGGCGAGTACCCGGGTCCTTTTATGGGGAGAACTTAACAAATGGGCCTCCGCTGAGAACATGCCTGATAACGTAAAACTTCATATCAACAGGATGCACAGAAGTTTTAAGATCGCCAATGCTCCTGTACTACAAAAATGGGGAATGATCCTGAAATACGGACTGACCGATCATAAAAGTATCCGTTCGGGACTTTACAATATTAATTTCAGAAAGTATTTATTTAGCTGAGTTTGGGTTAATACAATGCTGGAAGATGGAAGAGGGAGGCTGGAAGTTATTTCAGTCATTAACTTCCATAATCCACTATCAGACTTCCATCATCATTAAAATGTTTTATCCCGGGCCTTGATTATTTTAAACTGTTCTTTTCTGCCTCAATGGAATCTGCAATCTGAGCAGTAAGAATCTTTGCAGATTTGCTGTACATATGGTTTCCGTCTGTGTAAACGAAATCATCGCTACGTCCGGAAAAATCATAAAACTTAACCCGTTGCCTCTTTGAAAGATCTTTCATCAAAGCATTGAATTCCGGAAATCTTTCATTTTCAAGAGCCATCATATTTTTGGAAGTAGGAATTCTCACCAGATAAACTGTTCCTTTAGGCTGTAAATAGTCTATGATTTCGTTAATGGCTTGCAATCGCTCTTCAGATAACCTGTAAGTATGCAATACAGCCCTGTATTCTTTAATTTTTACAGCGGCTCTGGCTGCTACGGAATCTTTGTTCATGTCTACATTCACTTCCATCCAGCCGTCTTTATGGAGGAAAGTATTAGACCTCACGATCTCTTCCCTGTCCAAATAAATCCTGAACCAGCTTTTACTGTAGTTCCGGATCAGGTATTCATAGTTGGGCGATTTATCGTAGAAATACATATTATTCAGTGGAGAATGCTCTTCAGGAAAGTCTTCTATTTTGTTTACACTGCCATTTAATGCAAGATTCCACGGACTTACGGTAAGAATAAAAATTCCGTTGTTGGTAGCAGGATCCAGCTTTCTTTTTAAAGCTTTCAGATACACCGGACCATATGGTGACTCTACAATATTCAGTGAAAAGTTATCAAAAGGAACTGAAAGCCTGGTTTTCAGGATTTCCGGCACTATTCCCTGCACGCTTCTGGAATCTCCCAGAATAATATTATGAGGCTTTTCTACCGCAAAATGCATGTAGTTGTCATCCGTATTCCCATCGGCATAAGAACCCAGAAACAGCAGTACGCCGGCAACCCCAAGAATGTACAATGATATTTTAAATAAAAACTTTCTCATAATTAAAACTGTTCATAGATGTAGTTTCCATTAGCAAATACGCCGTAATACATAATCATAAAGATCAGGAAAACGTAGAAAGCCCTTCTGATGAGTGGATTGAATCTTTTGATCTCCAGTCCGTGTTCCTGGTCCTTATTAAACCAGTCAATGATAATCAGAATCCCGATTAACCCCAACACTTTAATTTTGATAAACTGCGGAACGGAAAACAGGGAAAGGCTGAAAATTCTTCCATACATGCCCAAAGCAGCTTCCAGATCCGGTGCTGCAAAAAGTACGAGTGCAAAACATACCATCAATAAGGTTAAAAGTATATTTCCAAGTTCTTTGATGGTAGGGAAATTCCCGGAAAACTTTTTCTTTTTATTAAGCTTATCCTTTACAATCAGCGGAATATAATACAGCCCGTGCAGTAATCCGAATAAGACAAAGGTTAGCCTTGGCCCGTGCCACGCCCCGATCAGAATAAAATTCAGGATAATAGCTGCAATGAGCCCTCTTTTTCCGTAATCGCGGAACTGGATCACCAAAGGGGTAAAAACATATTCCGTGAGCCATGAAGTAAGTGATATATGCCATTTTCTCCAATACTCGGCAATATTCTGCGCAAAAAGGGGAAACGCAAAGTTTTTGGTGATCTTAAACCCTAAAAGTCGGGCAAATCCCACCGCCATATCGGAGTATCCTGAAAAATCTGCATAGAGCTCAAACAGGAAAAGTACGGCCCCGAATGCTACTGTACTACCGGAAAGTGTATCATAATTTTGAAAAATGGACTGTGTGATGGGGGTAATACTGTTGGCTACCACCAATTTTTTAAAGGCCCCGTAAAGGATCTGCCTTACCGCATCAGCCCCTGTCTCTTCAGTGAAAATCCTTTCTTTTTTTATTTGGGGAAGCAGTAATCCGCCCTTGTCAATAGGCCCTGAGGTCATGCTCGGAAAGAATGCTACATAATTAAAAAAGGCCAGAGCATCCGTTTCCGGTTTCAGCTTATTATTTTTGATATCCAGAAAATAGCTGACGATCCTGAAGGTATAAAAGCTGATTCCCAATGGTAAAATAATGGAAATGGTAAGTTTATTTTTAATGCCGAACAAATCCGCAAAAGAGTCGATAAAAAATCCGAAATATTTAAAATAAAATAAGGTTCCTATCGCCAGGATCAGTCCTGAATTGAGGTATATTTTCTTTGCTCTTCCCTGGCTTGCCCCAATTTTCTGCCCTAAATAATACGCTACAGCAGAACTTCCGGCCAGAAGTGCCAGAAATCTCCAGTCCCAAAAGCCATAAAAAACATAACTTGAAACCAGCAGCAATATATTCTGAAGTTTAAGATTTTTCCTTCCAGCCAGCCAGTATAGACTGAAAACCAGGGTAAAAAAAAGAAAAAAGGCAATAGATGTAAACTGCATTGATTTTTATTTAGGTCTAATAATGGGAGGCATCCACAAAAAGATGATTTCCGTTAAAATGCTTCCCGCCATTGATGCAGAGTTCAATAATATTGGCCACATCACCACCTTCCAATTTGTCTTTTAACGGATATCCGGAAACAATCACTTCCTTCATTCTTTCATCCATATCTTTGTGAAAACCGGTTGGAATAAAAGACGGGGAAACCGAATTGCACGTAATCCCGAATTTTACATTCTCTACAGCCCAGCTTTTACTCATCTGAAGAAGATAGGCTTTGTTGGAGTTATACACGGAAGTTCCTATCGCAGGCGAAACCATTGAAGAGGAAAGGATATTGATAATTCTTCCCAGCTTTTTCTTCCGGAAGATATTGATGCATTTCTGGGTTACCTGAATGGCCGGCATCACATTATTTTTAAAATCTTCAAGAATTTTCTCGGCTTCTGTTTTATGAAAATAGGTATCGATAAAACTGCCGCTGTAATAATTATTGATGAGAATATCCGGATCAAAGGTTTCTATTTCAGTCTGAAAAGCATTCATCTGCTCTCCCGAAGTGAAATCAATCCGGAAAGCTTTTGCCTTGGAAAATTGATGTTCTATTTCTTTTGCAGGTGCTTCGGAATGGCAATATGTAAACAGTACTTCATATCCCTTTTCCAGAAGAAAAAGATTAATTTCTTTACCAATACCGGACGAGCCTCCGGTCAATACCACTTTTTTCATTAGAATTCTTTGATTTGAATTTTACCTGATGCTACGGTCTTTAGGTTTTCATTGATAAATTTAAATGCAAAGGTATTTACCCGGACCGCTTCCGACTGATCTGTAAGGACTGCTTCGAAATTCAACACATCATTCAGATATACCGGATTTTTAAAATTGATGGTCTGCGAAAGGATCATCACATCTTCTGTAGGCAGGAGTTCCCCGATAAAGTAAGACAAAAAACCGTTCAGGATGTTTCCGTGCATTACTTTGGACGGAAATCCTTTATCTTTTGCAAATTCCTCATCCGTATGAAGTGCATTCCGGTCCTCAAATACAGAGATAAAACCGTTGTAAATACGGTCATCCACTTTAAACTGATGCCTGAATTCCTGATTTTCCCGGAGTATCATTATTTAGCGAGTATACAGTCTATCATTTCTCCTACATTATTCCAGCTTTGGATCTCTGAAGAAGTAAATCGTACCCCGAAAGCCTTTTCCACTGCTACAATCAGCTGGATATGGGAAAGAGAATCCCATTCTTCAATATCTTCTGCGGTGGTTTCAAAACTTAATACAATGGCATCATTATCCAGTTCGTCGTGGAAAATACCGGTAAGCTTAGCTAAAATTTCATCTTTGTTCATAATGTTATGGGAAATAATTATTTAATGTTAATATATACTTGTTTATGCTGATAGGTATCTACATCCAGCACCCACTTCTGATCCTGTTCTGAGAATCCCAGCCTTTCATAATGGTCTTTTACCATCTGGTTTTTGGCAGTCGGAAGATATTCTCCCACCACATATTTATAGCCGTTCTTTTTCGCTGTATCTATGATGGTATTCAGGGTAAAATCTTCCATTCCTCTTTTAAGGACCCGGCAGCTCATAAGCCATGTATCAATAAAAAGTGTTTCCGGGGCTTTTTTCTCCAGGACTATCACGCAGATCAGTCCGTTGTCTCCGTATTTATCTTCCAGCGTGAAAGAAAGTGTATAATGATCATCGGATTTGATCAGGTTGTCTACATCCTGTTCAGAATATCTTATGGTTCTCAGGTTAAACTGGTTGGAGCGTTGTGTCAGCTGGGAAACCCGTGGCTTTGAAAAACTGTCGAAAGACTTTACATCAGAAGTCATTGCCATACTTTTCAGGAAATCTTCCACATTGGTAAAGCTATCGAGGTCAACAGCTCTTTGGGCTTCCACCTGGTACTGTTTGGTACGTTCTGCATCATTTTCCGAGAAACTGGCTGTTTCGAAAAGATTCAGACTGTACAGATATTCCAGGTATTCTGCAGGATCTTCCGGCAGTTCAGGAACACAGACCTCAGGGAGATTTTCGCGTACAATATTCCGTTCAAACGGATTGTCATCAAGAAAAACCATAGAATCAAACCCTATATTCAGGATGCTTTGGATCTTTCTGATATTATCTGCCTTATTATCCCAGTTCGCCACAAAAACGGCAATATCTTCCATCTTAAGGACCATATCCGGATGTTTTTCAAAAGGCTCTCTGGCTTTATCTTCATCATTTTTACTGCAAACGGCCAGGATCACTCCCCTTTTCTGCAGGGCCTTTACCCAATACTGGAATTCTGTAAATGCTTTTCCTATTCCCAGGCTTCCGATCTGGATTTTTTCCAGGCCATCGTCTCCAATGATTCCACCCCAGGTCGTATTGTCCAGATCAAGGATCAGACATTTCTTAAATTTCCCTTCCAGGGATGAAATAATTCCTGTGATATGCCGGGCCACAATAGGTAATGCATCCAGTGATAAAACCATTTCTGTATTTACGTAAATGCTCGGTGAGAACATAAAGTCACGTCCCCATTTATTCTGAATAGAATGAAGATCTGCAATAAAAAAGTTATCATTTTCTATTGCAATCTGAGCAGCCAGCAGATAATTAAGCTTATTGAGCTGGAAAACAAAAGAAGACTCCACTTTATTGGAAAAATTCCCAAAAACCTGATTGTTGATCCCCGGAAAATTACAGTAGATCACCCTGCTTTTGGTTCTGCTCTGGATGGAGCTGTACAGCTCCTGAATGCCGGAAATTTTATTTTCCGCAAACCCAGCCTGTGTATCATAGGATTTATAATACTGGCTGAGCAGTTTATGGGAAGATTCAAAGATAATAGTATAGTCCGCATTAAACTCATAGTATTCAGATGTAGGATCAAGGATTTGCCGGGAAATCTGTCCGAAATCAGCTTCAAAAATCTGCAGATCAAAACCTTCATCTATGGCGGTTCCTCTTAATGCAATATTAAGAAACTGGGTTGCGGTGTCCCCCAATAATGCAACTTTGATCTTCTTGAGCTGAGTAGTATCCCTGCGGAGTTCTTTTTTCAGTTCGGAAAACGTTTTGTACATAAATTCTTTTATTTTATTAAAATCCTAATGTACCGGTTCCCGATTTTACCTGCTCGTTTTTATTTTTTCTGGAGCCATGGTGCACTACTCTGTGAGTAAAACCGTATGTATCAGGAACAGTTATATTTTTTTTCATTGTGTTGCTTTGGTACAAAAATAAAGATTTTATCTGATATTTATTTTTTTTATATAATCTCGGAGCGGTTTTTCAATAAACTGATAGAAAAGCATGGAGACCGGAATGAGTACGGCCAGATAAATCCAGAATTTACTGTTAACATCAAGCGTCTTCCATTTCCATTTTATAATCTCTCTTAAAATATACAAAACAGGGATATGGGTAATATAAACGGCATAGCTCGCCTCGCCCAGATATTCCAATGGTTTTAATGAAAATAATTTCGTTACCCACCCATTATTCCAGGATATCAAAATAATCAAAGGAATAAAAAGCACAGCCATAAGCCCATTGTGATAAAAAAGCGGAACAAAAATCAATGCCAGCATAATTGCTGAAAAAATCAGTATCACAGGGATGTCATAATTCTTCTGTTTAAAATAACGAACACAAAATATCCCGGCCAGATTCCCAACCAGAAATTCACTTACATGCATCAGCGGGAAATAGTACAGAAACTGCTGACTTTTGGTATGAAGTCCTTTATAATACGACGAAGCCTCATAAAGATGGGAAAATGCCTGTGTTATAATCCACAAGAGTATAGCAACCACCCAGATACTTTTATTATTTCTGGAGTAAAAATAATTATACAGCAGCGGAAAAATAATATAAAACAAAAACTCAACGGAAATAGACCATCCCGGAAAATTCAGGATCATCACCTTACCCGGAATCCAGCTCTGTAGGCCAAGTAAATACACAATTGTTGAAGGGATACTGAAATTGGCATATTTTGTTATAAGATAAAGCAGTAATCCGAATACATACAGCGGGTAGATCCGCGCCAGTCTGTTTTTATAATACTCTAAATAGCTGATCTTCTCTTTTTTATGATAGGCTATAATCATGATAAAACCGGAAAGAATAAAAAAGTAGCTGACTCCTACATTGGCCTTTAAAAACAGCTCTGCAATATATTCAGTCTTATAGAGAAACATATCTTTATTAAAATGAGAGATGACAATGGCCAGAGCGGCAACAAATCGTGTAAAGGTAATCTGGCTTATCTTCATTCAGTAGAACTGTTTAACAGGCTTAATAATTGTTTGATAAAAAAATGCAGATTTAGGAAAAAATCATCAAAAAAACAAACAGCACTTAAAAGTACTGTTTATTATGATCTATTTATAGTGTTGAATCTGTCTTAAAATTATTTGATGAAAACGCCGATATATTTTCCTTCATATGCCACCACCGTTGTTTCTATACCGTGTTTTTCGCAGAAATCCTGATAAGCAGAATTATCACCTATATCATCACTGATAAAGACACCGCCTTTTTTCAAGTGTTTATACAGTTCCTCATACGCCCACATTCTTCCGTTATAGCTCTTATCCGAGTCATAATGAAGAACATCAAAAACAGAATTTTCAGCAAAAATCTTCGGTAACGATTCCTTATCCGCAAATCTGAATAATTTCCAGTTGCTTCTAAGATGTTCCGGAACCACATATCCTACGTACTGATCACCATCCTGTGTCAGGTATGGCATATCCGAACTGTAAAGCATTCCTTCTCTTTTTGTGAGAGACAGAAGCGATGCCAGCGAAGACCATCCATAAGCTACACCTGTTTCCACTACATTTTTAGCATTGGTAAATTCACAGGCATAATACAGCAATTCCAGGGCTCCTGCGCCTCCCATTTTTACAGGACAGGCCTTTTCCTTTTGTGTTGCTGTTTTCAGAACATCAGCATAATCGGCACGGAATGAATCAGAACCAAACCCAAACAGTGCACTAATGGCTGTGTTTTGAGAAACAGCTTTTCCTGCAGCCCAGGAATTTGTTTTTTCCTTGCCCTTGAAAGCATTTCCTCTGTTTACCGTGTTTTTAATGATTTTCCGGCCTAGCTCCGGATAGAGATCAGGCCTTTTCAGATACCCAATCAATGTTTTGAGAACTCTTGTTACTTCACTCATTTGTACATTTTTCAATGAGCAAAATTAATATTTTTTTATTAGTCTATTAAAAATGATTAATAATATTTATTTTAGCGTATGTCCATCACCATAAATTTATCAACTATCTATAAAACATAGTTGATTTTCTTAAAAGACAATAAAGAAGTATATTCGCATAAAACAAATGAAAAAAATCCGTTTCGGCATCTTTTTTGACGGTTTTATTTTTTTGTAATACATATGATTTTGCATAGCTTCTGAGTACTGTAGAAGTTCAAATTTTTAAATAAGGAGAATGAAATTTTCAATATTGATTGCCCATTACAATAATGCAGTATTTCTAAAGCAGTGCTTTGACAGCATTTTACAACAAACTTATAAAAACTGGGAAGTAATTATTGTAGATGACTGTTCTGCTGAATCTGAAAAAAAGGTACTCAAAGAACTCATTGCCGGCGACAGCCGCTTTTTCCTGTATGAAAACGAAATCAACAAAGGAACAGGATATACCAAAAAAAGATGTGCAGAAATGGCAACAGGGGATATCTGTGGCTTTTTGGACCCCGATGATGCTCTTACTTCTGATGCTCTGGAAGAATCCATAAAAATATATGCCGATAAAAATATCGTGGCCACCTACTCTCAATTTTATGTGTGCGACGGGAATCTCAATATTGAGAAGCTTTTTCCATACTCCAGGGAAATAAAAAACGGGGATCCTTATTTTTTTAATATTTATTTTGACATTGCCCATTTTTTCACCTTTAAGAAAGAAATTTACGATGCTACTGAAAAAATAAACGAAAATATCAGTTCATCTGTAGATCAGGATTTATATTTAAAACTTTATGAGAAAGGAAATTTCTTTTTCATAAAAAAACCATTCTATCTTTATAGAATACATCAGAAAGGAATCTCTCAGGATCAGAAGAAGAAAGAAAAATTATATAAAAACTGGCATCAGGTTTTATTGGATACTCTTGAAAGGAGACAGATCAGGGTGCTTTACAAGAAAGCCGTTCAGGATATTGAAAGCCTTCCTAATTTTATTTTTGAAAAACAAAATACGCTCATTAAAAGGATAATAAGAAAAATAACATAAAGGGCAATAAAAAAACGTGCGTATTTTCAACAATAAACCAAAAATGCATAAATACTAAGACAAAAAAAATATTTTTTTACAATTACACAATAAGCATTTATATTTGTCCGAACAAATGTGAAATAAAAATTAATGTGTTATGTTCTATAATTTTTTCGAAAAAATCTACAGAAGGCAGCAGCTTGCCCTTTTGAAAAAGCATCCCAATGTTTTTTTTGAAAACCTCAGACTCGGTGCGGGGGGCCGTTTTGTCCTTGATAAAGACTTAAAAAAGGTAAGCATCGGAAAATCTGCAGAATTCAGAAACTACAGTTGTATCCTTGTGACGAAAGGGGCTACTTTAGAAATCGGAGACCGGTTTTTCATGAACAACTTTTGTTCCATCAACTGTCTTGAACATATTTCCATAGGAGAAAATACTTTGTTTGGCGAGAATGTCAAGCTATACGATCATAACCATGCGTATGAAACGTCTCCTGAATTTAAACTTTATTCGTCCCAATTTACAAAAGCTCCCATTAAAATAGGCAGTAACTGCTGGCTGGGCAGCAATGTAACCGTTCTGAAAGGAGTAACCATCGGTGATAACTGCATTATTGGTGCCGGCTGTACCATCTATAAAGATATCCCCGCCAATACGCAGGTGATTAATAGACAAGACTTAACATTCAGATCTCTTTAATCAGGATGAAATTCTCGGTACGTATTGCCCATTATAATAATGCGGCCTTCTTCAGGAACTGCTATGAATCCCTGTTGTCCCAGAGCTACAAAGACTGGGAAGCTATCATCCGGGATGATGCATTATCTTATCAGGAAAAATCCCAGGCACAGACGCTCATTTCAGGAGCCAAAAGATTTAAGTTCTTCGAAAATGAAAAAAACTCCGGTGTAGGTATTACCAAAAGTAAGCTTGTTGAGCTGGCTTCAGGAGACATCTGCTGTTTTGTAGACCCGGACGATGCCATTCGTCCCTCTGCCATTGAAAAGGCAGTACACGGTATGAAAATTCCCGCAGCTTATCCGGGCCGGCAGGAAATTTTTAATCTTCTGCTCTATCAGAATTCAATTCCATATAGGATAAAAAGAAAAATCTTCATTACTTTACAAAAACTTTTCAGGTAAATGTCAGCAGAAAATCAGAAAATAAAAGTTCTCTTCAGGCACCGTTTTATGGAAATGGGCGGTGTAGAAAAAGTGATTCTCAGTATTATCACTCATCTAAATCCTGAAAAATTTGATATCACAGTCTGCCTGAATCTGAATCAGGGCGAACTGAGAGATGAATTTCCAAAACATGTTAAAAAACTCTATCTAACAGATGGCAGGGAAGATTTTTCCAAGAACCCGCTGATCCATAAGCTACAGCTGCTCAGGAGAAAGATCAAGCTGTCCCGTATTGAGAAAAACCCTAAAATATACGATCGTGTTTTAGGAAATATAAAATTTGATATTGAGGTTGCTCCCAGCTATTCAACATTTTCCTCAGTGATTAATTCAAGCAATGCCGCTTCCCGGAAATTAGGCTGGTTTCACTCAGAAATCAATGTCCCTAAAATGCAGCCTCTGGTTCCTGATATCCTTAAAAGCTTTCCACAGTTTGATCATATGATCTACTGCTCCCAGAAAATCAAGGATATGATGCATCACTATTACCCTGACCTGCAATACCCGAGGGAAAGTGTGGTAATCAATGCCATTCCTATTGAAGAAATCAAACGAAAGGCGGAAGAAAAAATTGAACCTCTTCCGGAAGGACCTGTTTTTGTTTCTGTGGGCCGTCTTCACGACAGGAAGGGATACCACAAACTTATTGATGCTCATAAAAAGCTTATTGACGAAGGCTTTCACCATAGCGTCATTATTGTGGGAAGCGGTGAAGAGATGCAAAACCTTACGGCTCAGATCAGTGCCAACAATGTTCAGGACACCTTTATTTTAGCAGGTAACAGGATGAATCCTTATCCATATATTAAAAACGCGGATTATTTTATTCTTTCTTCCGAATCTGAAGCATGGCCGCTGGTGATTGCGGAAGCACTGATCCTTCAGAAGCCTATCATTGCTACAGATACGGGTGACGTAGGCATTATGATCAAAGACAGGGAAACAGGCTACCTCATCAATTACGACACAAATGAGATGTACGCTGCTATGAAAACTTTTTTAACGGACCCTGAACTTATCGCCAGAATCAGAAAGAACCTGGAAACCATAGAAGACCAGTTTGATAATCAGAAAATTTTTGATGCTGTAGAAGGAATTCTGGAAGACCTTTACCACAAAAAATAACAACAGATACAAACTCGGTTTCCGTACTACTATAAAAAGCCGCTCTTCAATTTTGAAAAGCGGCTTTTACTCTTTTAAATATACATTGGGTTAATCTTCAAAGTTTTCTCTCCCAATAATATCCATAAGATCAGAAACAGTTTCTATATCCCTAAAAAGATCTGTATCAATTTTATTATCGAAATTATCATCAACAAATGCAATCACAGAGAGCAAACTGATTGAATCATAACTTTCAAGTTCATTCAGATTGGTTTCGATGGTTAGTTCTTCTTTTTCTTCCAGTTCTTCCTGTAATTTCTTTAAAAAAAAGGATGTCTTCATATAAATTTATTTTTGGCTTGTACATTTTTTCTTAAATCCGGCACTCTGCTTCCCTGTTCTGCTCCAAAGCCTTTCAAAATCAGGCCTTCACTGCACTACCGGTTATTAATCCCTAGCAAAAGCCAGTCCATACACAAAATGTAACAGTCCACAAATGTCTTTTTTATGATGAACTTTTCATAATTCTATCATAGTTTCATACCGGAAACTCTTTTTCAGGATCAGGATTCCTCAGAATCCTTTGGGGACAAATAATATTTTATTTTGGAAACTTTTATCATAGAAATTCTTTTTCTTTGTAAAAGCAAAGAAAAAATACACTACAATGATGTTATTGTACAGAATCATATTAAAAGTACGTTCCCTGTATGAGGATATGATCAAATATGTTACCATTAAAGTTGCCATCAACAAGGGATTAAAAGTTGGTAATAACCTCTATGTACAAGGTATTCCCAATTTTGGCTCCGAGCCTTTTCTTATTGAAATGGGAGATAATGTTACCATTGCAGAAGCTGTATCCTTTATCAACCATGGTGGAGACGGACGTGTAACAAAAAGAATTGAAAAATATAAGAACGGAAGAACATTTGGCCGGATAAAAATAGGCAGTAATACTTTTATTGGAAAAGGAGCTGTTTTACTCCCGGGAGTTTCCATCGGAAGCAATTGTATTGTTGGTTCGCTAAGTGTTGTAAGCAGCTCTGTCCCAGACAACAGCGTTTACGCAGGCGCACCTGCTAAATTTATCTGTACAATAGATCAGTATGGAGAAAAACTATTAGAAAACAGCACAGTATACCCGCTAGAGCTTGAGGCAGACCGTAGAAAACTTGAAGAGTACCTCATCCAAAATCTTCCTCATATCTATAAACCTGTAAAAAAATAAATGTCTGCAAAAAAGAAAATCCTGATCCGCATCGGCTCGCTCCGACATGGAGGCGCAGAAAAAGTTCTTGTGAATTTCCTTAAAAACCTTCCGGAAGACAAATATGAAGTCGATCTGCTGATCAATCTCTATACCGGAATGTACATCAAAGAAGTTCCGTCATGGGTCAAACTCCATTATTTGCTGAAAGGAGAAATGATCACGACTAACAAGCCACACGAAATTCCCGTGAAAGCTTTCAGGGTGCTTTACCAGAAAATGTTTTTGTGGTTTCCGGCTCTTCTCTATCAGTTTATTCTAAAAAATAAAAAATACGATGTAGAAATAGCAGCCATTCATGGTATGTACCGGGAACTGCTTTCCAGTCCTCAGAAAGATTCAAAAAAAATTATCTGGATCCAGAATGACATTTTTAACCTGAAAGAATATACTTCAGACGTCATCAGCCAGCTGTTCAAATTTGACAGAATACTGGTGATTTCCAACAAACTGAAAGAGGAAATGCAGAAGGCTGCTAAAAATGACGGGCAGAAACAGGCTGTTATTAAAATTTTTAATCCTATTGACAAGGATGATACCTTAAAAAAAGCGAATACAGCCATTGATGATTATCCTTTTGCCAATGATATTCCCACTTTCATAAGTATCGGGACTGTTTATCCGCAGAAAGGATATGACAGACTTCTGGACGTCCATAAAAGGCTGATAAATGAAGGGCTGAAACACCAGATTATCATCATCGGCGATGGTTTTGATTTTGAAAAAACCCGGACACAGCTCAATGAACTGGGACTTCAGGAAACGGTGAAAATGCTTGGATTCAGAAGCAATCCCTATCCTTATTTAAAAAAGGCAGATTTCTACGTGATGTCTTCCAGACACGAAGGTTTTCCTACCATTATTGCCGAAGCACTGATCCTTAACAAACCCGTAGTTTCTACGGATGTTTCCGGAATAAAAGATCTTCTTCAGGATGGAAAATTAGGATTGATCACTCCAAACTCAGAGGAAGGGATCTACGAGGGAATGAAAAAATTCCTCACAGACAGAGAGCTCACAGCACGTTACGAAAGCGAAATTGCAGCAAAAGATCTTCCCTTTGTCCTGCAGAAATCCGTAGCACATCTTCAGGAAATCATTGATGAACTATAAATAATTTTTTTAAATGGGTTATTCGGTTATACAAAAAGATTTTTACCGGGAAAGTGGAAAATGGCTCTCCTCATTTGAGATCTGGAAAAAATGCATTAATCCCAATCTTCATTTTATTTATGTTTTAAGGAAGACACAAAAGCATTATAGAAAGCCTTTACTGGGTATATTCTGGAAATTAGTTCTTAGACATTACCAGATAAAATATGGCTACCAGATTTATCCGGAGACCGAAATCGGGGAAGGTTTTTATCTGGGACATTGGGGAAGCCTCGTGATCAACCCCAAAGCCAGAATCGGAAAAAACTGCAATATGGCACAGGGCGTAACCATTGGCCAGCAAAACCGAGGAAAACTTCAGGGCTTTCCTACCATCGGTGATGAAGTATGGATCGGGGCCAATGCAGTGATTGTAGGCGGAATCACTATCGGAAACAATGTTTTGATCGCACCCAATGCCTACGTAAATTTTGATGTTCCTGCCCACTCTGTGGTCATGGGAAATCCGGCTACGATCCACTCTACGGAAAGAGCTACAGAAGCTTACATCAATAACAAAGTCTGAAATTTCCGACATAGATTTATATCGATATTCCCTTGTATTTCATTAAAAATTGGATTTCTCTATTGTGGGAAAAAGTTTTTTTGTTGAATTTTGTTATATAATTTTTAAAAATCAATTTTTTAATTAAAATTTTTAATCATTATAAAAAAACAACACAATAATCTTGAAACCACACGACATGAAAAAAAATTCACTTTTCACGCATGATGCAGTGTTCCATACTGCTTCATTCTTTATTTACACTGAACCAGACATCTTTTAAGTCTTGGCATAGCCGTAAGAAACCGTAAATATGGTATCAGGGTAAAACTTCAGTTTAAACTCCCAGATTGGGAATTCTACTTTTTAAGTCTGATCATACCTGTTTACCGGATCTTATGACGGCTATCCGGCTTTTTCTAAAAAAACACTTTTAATTTTTATACGTATGAAAAAAAAATCGACATTCAGGATTTTTGCTGCAGTACTGTGTATTGCATCATCTCATGCTTATTCAGGGGCAGCACCTGTCCCCTGGCACCATGAGACCGGTATCGGATTTAAACATGTGGCACCTCTCCCACCGAGTATCCATGATCTCGATCCTCTTATTGTCATTCCGCAAAATGTGAATGAAAAGGGATTGGTGGTGATCAAAGGAAACTTTCAGAAACCAACTACCGCAGGAGATGTAAAAGTTACCATCAAGTACAAAGATGCCCAAAATAACTGGGTTTCTCTGTGGTGTAAAACTTTTGCCGGAAACTATGATTACAATGAAGATCTTACCGCTAATTTCGAATTGCCGCAATCAGCTCTGAACACACATTCGGTCAAGATCGAATTAAGTTCAGATGCCAGCGTTACCAACTGGAATTCTGTTGTATGGAACAAAACCGTCAGTCATTACAAACAATCAAATTATACTTATGCCAACTGTGACCTGGATGAGAACCAATACACCATCCTGTTTACGCCTAAAAAAGACGGAACAGTGGTATACAACTCAAATGGAACGGTTTCCGGGGTTAAAGACCGGGTAACTTCCCAGCATCTGGCAAGAAAACTGGATAACATTGTATTATCTTTCCAGGGAAATGCTGCATTAGACAATTCCAATGCCGGTGCCCCGGTAGTGAACATTACAAATCCTAACAATCTTGCAACCATTGCAAGCTCCCAGAAATTTATTTACCAGAATAGTGACACCAGTCCTTTTGAGTTCTCTTATCATGATCCGGTGTATATGTTTGCGGGAAAATTTTCAAATGAGAGCTTTTTCATCAACTTCAGCAACTGGTTTTTACCTCCTGAAGAAGGTGGAGAGCCGTTTGGAAGGGGATATCTGGATTTCACTAACCCTAATTCCCTTCTTAACAGGTATTATAATCTTTACAACTATATTAATGAGAAGCTGGGAGATATTTTTACGAATCAACAGCCGGTCGTTATTGTCATCAGTAAAGTTACAGGATTAAGGGTTTATAAAGCCAACGGACAATATATTTCTCTTTCAGCAATAAGCAACTATAATACGACCGATGATTTCGGTTACCCTCCGCTTAATAACAAACAGAGAGGACCCGGTTCTGAAAACTTTTCATTAAGCAGTACTTCACAGGCTTCGTTATATGGTGTCGGGGCTATCAGAAACATGAAAGTAATTACCGGATGGAACGGCCCGTCAAGACCTTTAATGGATATTGAAAGCGAAATCAATAAATTCATAAAATACGTGGGTATTTTCGGAAATCCAACTACAGAAGACTGTCCGGTTACCTGCTTTGCCATCAACTCAGGAGCTGAATCAGATTTTGCAGACTGGACCAAAGCTCCGAACAGTTATATCTTCACCGGTAAGAATCCGAAAAATAATGCCAGTGTAGACGGTCTTTATATCCCTGTAAAAAAAGCTTACCAGATGTGGGCCAACGGGGGCGAATTTATGAAGGACGACAATGGTAATTATACACCTATCTCTCAACAGGGTCTTGCCAAAGCAGGATTGTATTGGGAAGACGAACCAGGCCTTATAAAATCCGTTACATTGGAAGGTACAGGAGAAGAGGCCAAGATCAAAGTAATGATCAATAAAGTAAAAGAAGGTAATGCTGTTATTTCATATAAAGTAGACGACAAAATCTACTGGACGTGGCATGTGTGGGCAACCGATGATCCGGGAACCAACGGAAGCACCTATCATCATGGTTTTGAAAAAGATAAAGACGGAAATACCGTAACCAACTGGAAATGGATGGACAGAAACCTGGGAGCCACCAGCGCCAATTTTGTCGGAAATGAATGGCATAAATCTGCCGGACTTCAGTACCAGTGGGGAAGAAAAGATCCATTCCCTGCATTTGGTCTGAAAGACTTAAGCCTTTATCCTATTAACGGGGAAATTAACCTGAATTACACAGATCCGGCTTTCCAGTCTAAATTTGTAAAGGTCAGAGGAAATAAATATTCTGCCCAGATCAATACCGGAACGGATACGCCTAACGGTAATATCAGATATTCTATCCAGAATCCGATCAGTTTTATTGCAACTCCTATTTATGTGGCTAAAAAAGGAGATGCATTGCTTAATGACGGTGAAGATTTCTTAAGACAAAACAGCAATGATACGTGGACGCAGGTGGGAATCACCACATGGTTTTCAAAGGAAAAGTACAAAAAGTTTGTTCCCCCTTACCGCGAAAACATCATCGCCTGGGACCTTTGGGGAGACACGCGTCAGGGAAATTATTCTGACATAGATGATCCTGTAGTGGGTGAAGCAAGTACAAGATATGCCCTGAAATCTCCTTATGACCCTTGTCCATGTAACTGGAGAGTTCCTTCCAACTATTTTTCAGGAGGAAGAAATTCCAGCACACCAATGCCGGATGAAAACAGATACAGCCCATGGGGAAAACATACCGGAAATACAGTTGATCCGGAATTTAACGCTACTACATTAAATCCTGACTATCCGGGTATAAAAGTATATCCTCAGTTCGGATTTGATTTCTCGGGAGTTTCCGGAATGAATTTAGGTAAATTTCCTATCAACGGTAATTATGAAGGGTATCCCAATGCAACAGGTCCGCTAAAATACGGAGCCGGCTGGGTCGTTCCGGTGATGAATTTCCAGGACCAGAGTGCAGATGGCGGATTAATGACTTCTACATTCATGACCGCTTCTGAAATGATCAACCAGGTACGTTATCCTTCTTTTGGAGCAGCAGGTCTGGCTTTAATTTCAGATCCGTTAAGCGGTTCAAAACCAAGACCGGGATGGCACAGGTTCTCAAGCAGCGCCTATACAGGCAGCGGTGGTGTACGTTGTATCTACGATCCAAACGCAGCTTCTATGCCTCAGGCATTTGAAACTGAGTTTGTGGCTTCTACTGCTGAAGCTTATTCTACCGAAACTTTAAAATCATGGACTAAATTACCCAACAGCTACGTAGAATATACCAATGCGACACTGGTAACTCCTAATCCGAACGGAAACACTATTGATCCCAACAAAGATAATGACCGGATCATTGAAATCCCTTTGAGAAAGGCGTATGCAATGCACAAGCTTCATTTAAGTACAGACTTTTCTTTCCCTGCCGAAAGTACTAAATCTTCGTCAGTAGTATGGACCAATAATACGAACCTGATCCAAAAAATGGAAATTGTAGACGGTTCTATAGACACTGCGGTTTTAAAAGTTACTTTAAACCCTAACATAACCGGAAATGCAGTAGTAGCATTGCATGTAGGAAGCGGTACGTGGACAGCCAATAAGCATAATGATCCGGTGGTTTGGAGTTGGCACATCTGGGCACCGAAATCTGTTATCGAAACTTATACGTACGATCCGGAAAATGCCGGTAACGGAGGAGTCATTCCTGCCAATGATCAGTTTGTAGATCCCATGACCAGTGCAGGGGTTCCTATGAAAACCACATTTATGGACCGGGATCTTGGAGCAAAGCTACCGTTTATCAATGAACATATTTATGCATACAATACGGCTGCTTATACCGGACCTTTAGGTTCTTATAATAACAATAACCCGGCTGCGGTAGCCAGATTGGATCAGATGCACGACAGTGGTGGCCTTCACTTCCAGTGGGGAAGAAAAGACCCGCTGCCTGTATTTTACAATCCGGGAATGTTCTACAATCATGTGGTGAGCGGTAAAAGGCCATTCAATGATTATTTTGTGTACAGACAGAACAATCCTGCAAATCCTACGACGGGCGTTATCCCATACGCAGCGAATATGCCTGAGCAGGACTATCTGAATAATTACACCCAACCTTATTCTACCTATTCTGCAGCAGCGAATGTTTCAGCTTCTGATTCAAAGGCGGATAAGCTAAAGAAAGTGGTGAAATATTCTGTGAGCAATCCATTAAGCTATCTGTATCAGTCTGATGCGGCAAAGCTGGACTGGGTTTCTGATGAAAACGGCAATATGCCGGAAAGATGGGGACATGCTACTGAAAAATCCGCGTACGATCCATGTCCTGCAGGCTGGAGAATTGTAGACCTTGAAAGCGTCTCTACAGGAGTGATTCTGGGTAACCTGATCTCAAAAGGAAATACGCCTTGGTTCTACAATAAAAAATTCAATACCTCTTATGGAATCGATCCCGGAAAGGACAATACTTTTGTCAACAATGAAGCCTACGACATTAACAAAATGAACTATGTAGGAAGCTTTGTGTACGGAAATGCATCAGGTATCGGTTCATTCCGATATGGATTTGTTCTCACCAAGCCTGAATACAACATCGGAACGTTCCCTAACAATGGGATCAGAGGATTCAACGGTGGAAACACTTTAGACGCTTCCAAGCTGGGAGGAAATCCGGATACGTTTATGAAATCCGGAATCTGGACTGCTGCCAACCAAGGCGGTGGCGGTTCTTCACTGGGAATGCTGTTTAATGCAGTAATCACTCAGACGGTTGGTACCAATGACAAGCTGTATTATTTAACGCCAACATTCGGATTCCGTCCACAGGCAGCAATGTCATGCCGTTGTGCGGAAATTAAGTATGATGCCAACGGAAATGAAATCGGAAGATATGAGCCGTTTGCGATTCCTGTACCACCAAACGCATTAGCCAAAGCTAAAACTGTTCTTGCTAAAACAGTGATCGAGGAAAAAGTAGCTCAGAATAAACTGGAATTCTTCCCGAATCCTGTTAAAAATGTGCTATATATCAAAGGAAATGACCCATCCAAAGATTACTATTATCAGATCTATAACCTATCCGGGCAGATGATCAAATCAGGGAAGTTTGAAAATGACCGCACTGATCTTTCTTCTTTAATCTCCGGTATGTATCTGGTAAGAATCAATAATTCTGAAACATTGGTGAAGATTATTAAAGAATAACAATCTCTTACTATTGAATGAAGGCGGCCCCGATCGGGGCCGCTTTTTTTATGCAAAAATGAAAATTACAAACTGCTCAAGTCGCTTTAAATGAATACCCATAGCAGTCTATTCCAGGTCAATACTCTGGCTTCGTAAAAATTCCCGGGGAGAGCAATTCATATATTTTTTGAAGTTCCGGTTAAACGAAGTTTTAGAATTGAACCCGCTTTCAAAAGCCAGAGAAAGGATCGTGAATTTCTGATTTTCCGGGAGGCATGCTATCCTTTTGAATTCTTCAATCCTCTGCCGGTTGATATAATCATAAAAGTTTTTTTGTTCAACTGTATTAATGGTTTGGGATAGTAAATTGGAATGAACATTCAATAGTTGGGCAACATGATTCAGGCTCAACTCCGGGTCTTTGTACAGCTTTTCCTGCTCCATTTTATTCATCAGCTTTTCATAAATTTCCTGTATGGCATCATCACCGGGGGATGTTTTCTGATACTTTATAATTTCAGAAGGATTATCAATTACCTCTTTTTCCTCAATATCTTCAGACTCAGCAGCCAGATTTAAAATTCCAACACGGCTGATTCCAAAATAAGCAGCCACCAGAATAAAAAGAACGACTATAGAAAAAATTAAAATATCATTTCTTATCATAACAGCAACCCATATCAATGCCATCCCGATGATAAGATAATATAACCAATTCATGTTCATTTTCTCAGTATTCGAGTATTGGTCGGAAAGTTCTTTCCTGTATTTCCTCATCGCAAAAAGACTTAATCCCACGTAGAGAGCTCCGGAGAAAATCATCAGATATTTGAGAATAGTACTCAGTAATTTATACTCGTTACCTCCATTCTGATAAATGATTAACCTATCCCAGGGAGACTTCATCAAAAGTTCAGACATGATCAGGAAAACTATAAACACCGGTACCGAATGCAGGATCCAGGTCTTTGTGCCGAGTTTTCTTCCCGTTACACTGAGTACATATAAATACAACATCGGACCATGAATGAAGGGAAGGAAAACTTCATATCCCAGAAAATAAGGAAACTTTACATACCTCCCTGAAAAAAATAATACAAAAAAAATAAGATGTATTCCTATAATGAGGAACCAGACTGCCAACAGGTAATCCGCCATTATCTTTTTACGTTTTCCAATGATCAGAAATGAAGAGAAGCAGGCAATAAAAATTCCTGCCAGATAAAATAAAGGAGATAACGTCTGAAAATCAGAATCATGCATATAAGCTATGGGCTTTAAATCAAGGTTTTAATTTATTCATTTTTTCGGATATAAAGTGACAGATTTTCAACTAATCCGGCCATCTGGTCTATAAAAAATGAAGAATATTTTAATTCACAATCTTTAATTATGATTTATAGTTTGTAATTTTATAATGCCATTTTGAGTTTGAATTATCATTTTTTTCAGACAAATTCGTACAGAAACAGGATATTTCAGGCCTTTTAAACATGATTTTAAGCATATTTTAATATTAAACTTTGTTAAAAGTGTCTGGCTTACCGGCAAAAATTATATTTTTGTATGATTATTGATTTGATCTATTGAATTTGAAAATAATTTAAACGAAATGAATAATTAGAAACTTTTTATTTTTAGAATTATGTCACAATCGTACGAGGTTATTTTCGAAAACAACAGAAAATGGGTAGAATCCAAAGTTTCAGACAATCCTGAATTCTTCCATGAGCTTGCGAAAACCCAGAATCCTGATTATTTATACATCGGGTGTTCAGACAGCAGGGCTACCGCGGAAGAGCTTATGGGTGCAAAACCCGGAGAAGTTTTTGTCCACAGAAATATTGCAAATGTTGTCAATACTTTAGACATGAGTTCCACAGCTGTTATTCAATATGCCGTAGAACATCTTAAAGTAAAGCACATTATCGTATGCGGGCACTACAACTGCGGTGGCGTAAAAGCGGCGATGACTCCTCAGGATCTCGGATTATTAAATCCATGGCTGAGAAACATCCGTGACGTTTACAGATTGCACCAGGCTGAACTGGACGCCATTCAAGATGAAAGCAGACGTTATGATAGGCTTGTGGAACTGAATGTTCAGGAGCAGTGCATCAACGTGATCAAAATGGCCTGTGTACAGGAAAGGTATATTGTTGAAGAATATCCTATTGTACATGGTTGGGTATTTGACCTTAGAACAGGTAAGATCATTGATCTGGAAATCGATTTCGAGAAAATCCTGAAAGATATCCAGAAAATCTACAACCTTACAGGTTCCGACTGGGTAATGAGCAGAAAAACAAATTAGTTTTTCTAAAATAAATAGAGAATGAAATTCTGGAGTATTATTGTATTGACCTTTTTCCTGAACTTCACAGCACTGCCGGGCATTGCTGCGGTTGCCGGCTGGGATATTGCAAGGACCAATGTAATAATCAATGAAGAAGAACCACATTCTCACCCTTCCTCTTTTATTGTTTACGAAAAAACCATTCCGAAAACCCTGGATGTATTCGATTACGTAAAGTTTTCCGAACCGGATCTTAAGGGTGTGACCTTTGAATTAATAGATGATTCCTTTCATCTGTCGCCTCTACTCACCATATTTTCTCCGCCTCCGGAAGCTTAATTTTTAAGTATAGTTAGATTTTTTAATAGTATTCATATCAAAACTGATATAGGATACGCGTGCTTTAAAATTAAATTTCCAATCTTTTATAATTGATTATCTAAGAATAGATCAGTCAGTTATAGTATTTTTCAAAAACATCATGAAAAAAACATCATTTATAGGAGGAATCAAGGAGAATTTCCCTTCAGGACTCGTTGTATTCTTAGTAGCGCTTCCGTTATGTCTTGGAATCGCGTTAGCATCAGGAGCACCGCCTTTGTCCGGTGTTATTGCCGGAATCGTAGGGGGATTGGTGGTAGGATCTATCAGTAATTCAAATATATCGGTATCCGGTCCCGCTGCAGGTCTTACTGCTATTGTATTAACGGCGATCACAGATCTGAAAGCTTTTGAGCTTTTCCTTTGCGCAGGGATCATCGCAGGTTTAATCCAGTTAATTTTAGGATTTGTCAGAGCCGGAAGTATTTCAAATTACTTTCCTAATAACGTTATTGAGGGAATGCTTGCCGCGATCGGTATCATAATTATTTTAAAACAGATCCCTCATGCCATGGGATTCGATAAGGATTACGAAGGGCATGAATCTATCTTTGACAATGGCCTAAATTTCGGCTACTTTTCAGAATTATTCGGGGCCATACATCCCGGAGCTATTGTCGTAACACTGGTTTCGGTAGGTATTCTTATCGCCTGGGATAAAATTCCGGCTTTAAAAAGGATGAAGATGCTTCCCGGAGCATTGGTAGCTGTAGTGGCAGGAATTCTTTTAAATGAATTATTTAAAGCGTCCGGAAGCACTTTGGCTATCGGTACCCAACATTTGGTTTCACTACCGGTTCCTCAGTCTCTGAGCGATTTCAAAAACCTGATTACCATGCCTGATTTTACAGGATTTACCAATCCTAAGGTATGGATCGTGGGAGCTACTATTGCTATTGTAGCCTCTATTGAAACGCTTCTTTGTATTGAAGCTTCGGACAGACTAGACAGCCAGCGAAGAATTACAGATACCAATCTTGAGCTTAAGGCACAGGGAATCGGGAACCTCATCAGTTCATTTATCGGAGGACTACCAATGACCTCTGTAGTGGTAAGAAGTTCTGCCAATGCTAACGCAGGAGCAACTTCAAAACTGTCTGCCATGATTCACGGTGTGCTGCTTCTGGTATGTGTACTGAGTATTCCGGTGATCCTTAATTTAATTCCGCTTGCCACCCTTGCAGCTGTGCTGATCCTGGTAGGATACAAACTGGCAAAACCTGCTACGTTCAAACATTTCTGGCATTTGGGTAAATTCCAGTTCATCCCGTTTGTAGCAACGGTAGCGGCAGTAGTAGCGACTGACCTTCTAAAAGGAGTAGGTATTGGTCTGGCTATTTCCGTATTCTATATCCTTCAGGGAAATATGAAACGTGCCTATTATCTGAGCAGGGAAAAGCTGGATGATGCAGACGGAATCAATATCAAGCTTGCCGAGGAAGTTTCTTTCCTGAATAAGGCAGCCATTAAAAAGACATTAAAAAACATCAAGTCCAATTCTACCGTGACCATTGATGCAAGGGGAACGTCGTATATTGCGACGGACGTTCTGGAGATGATCCAGGATTTCGCCAACATCAGGGCAAAAGAAGAAGACATTAATGTGGAACTGTTGGGCTTTAAAACTTCATACAAAGATTATGAAACCGATGAAGATTCCCACATTCTGATTACACACAGAAGAGCGATGTAAGCTCATTAATAATTTTTAAATTTAAGAAAAGAATAAACAATCATATGAAAGCACATACACACGAAACTCAATCTACCATTACGCCTGAAAAAGCATTGGATTTTTTAAAAGACGGAAACCAGAGATTTGTCAATAATCTAAAGGCCAACAGGGATCTTTTGGAGCAGGTTAATGCCACACGTGAAGGTCAATGGCCTTTTGCAGTGGTGTTAAGCTGTATAGACAGCCGTACTTCTGCAGAACTGATCTTTGACCAGGGTTTAGGAGATATTTTCAGTATCAGAATTGCCGGTAACTTTATCAATCAGGATATTTTAGGATCTATGGAATTTGGCTGTAATGTGGCCGGTTCCAAGCTTGTTGTAGTATTAGGACATACTAAATGCGGAGCCTTAAAAGGAGGCCTGGATGCAGCACAGATCCAGGGAATGGGGATGGATAACCTGAACCACCTGATCAATCATTTTGATCCAATCATCAATGAAATCATTGAAGAAGGTGAAGAGCGTTCATCAAAAAACGGAGCGCTTCTGGAAAGATTAAATCAGCAAAACGTAAAAAGTGCCATCGAAGATATCCGTCTTCAAAGCTCAACGCTTAAAAATCTTGAAGATGAAGGAAAAATCAAGATAGTCGGGGCCAACTACGATGTTGAAACCGGAATGGTAACCTGGTTGTAAGCGTTAGAATCAGTACATTTTTATTACACATACCTAAAAATCATATTATAGTTAGATTGGAAATTGATTTTTAAAGTATACAACAAGACCACCGGAAAATCCGGTGGTCTTTATTTTGTTTTATAAACGATCAGGATAATTAACCATTGATTTTAGGTACACTTTTAGAGCCTGTTTAAATTTTGTATCCTTAATTTTCTTAATCTAAATAAACGAAGTTTATTCTTATTTTCAACATTAAGGATTTAAGAAAATTTGTGATATAAATAATTAAGAAATCAATGAATTGATTTTTATTAAGGTTTTTAAGTAAAAGCCCCTTAAAATCTTAACTTCTTAATGTTAAAGAATGTCTGTTAAAAAATTTAAACAGGCTCTTATTTTATTTTCCATTGAAGACAGACATGGTATTACCGATCCCCGCAAACACAAAGGAAAGACTGGCTTTCGAGAATTTTTCAATCCTTTCTCCAAGCTTTGCAGACTCTTTTTCATTCCATGTTCCCAATACATAATCTACCTGGCGACCTTCTGAAAAGTCTGCCGAGATTCCGAAACGAAGCCTCGCATAGTTTTGAGTCTGCAGCATCTCATTAATGCTTTTAAGCCCGTTGTGTCCTGCATCTGAGCCTTTCATTTTCATTCTCAGTGTTCCGAACGGAAGAGCCAGATCATCAGTAATGATCAGTACATTTTCCAGGGGAATATTCTCTTTCTGCATCCAGAATCTTACAGCATTTCCGGACAGGTTCATGTAGGTATCCGGTTTAAGGATAAAGACCTTTCTTCCTTTATGCTTTCCTTCTGCCATCCAGCCAAAATTGGTACTGTTAAATGGAGCTTCAAGCGTTTCTGCTATTTTCTCTGCTACTTTAAATCCTATATTGTGACGGGTGTTTTCGTATTCCGGACCTTTGTTTCCAAGACCAACTATCAGATATTTCATCGGGAAATTTTTTGCAAAATTAAGGGATAAAAAATAAAAAAGCCCAATCTTGTGAGATCGGGCCGTATATTTTAAAAATTCTTTTTAGAATGGCTTATAAATGTAGTTGATACCAAAACCTTTTCTCATATACGTTTGCGGATCATAGTTATAATTCGTTATTCTGATCACCGGAACCGGAATGGGAGGTACAAGATCCGTTACGGATGCTTTCTTAGGATTGTTCGGAGATAAGATATGGCTCTCTCTGTCATTGGATTCAGTAGAGAAAAGTCTTGAGATCTTATATGCCGACGGAAGCAGTGTAAACGGACTGATCGAAGTATCATATTCATAGAAATCGTATGCCAGCCTTGTGGTAGGTCTTCCATATACAGGGGCGTTTACAGGTCCTGTTACGGTTCCGTATTCTCTTATTACTTTAGAAACATTATCGCCTAAGTAAGTATATTGTGACTTGGAATAATCCGTAAAGGCAAACGGGGTCCCTGAAACATCAGGCCCGTTTCGCATAATAACGGAACTCATTTTTGCAGTAGAAGCGTCATATGTTAATTCATACAATGATTTTGCTTTTCTAAGCAGAGCAAAAGGACCAGGCGTAGTAGCCGGAGGTACCGGTGGAGTTCTTCTGAAGATTGAACGGTTTTCAGAAACTTTATCCAGTCTCCCGTTTGGACCGTATGTAAACAGTTGTGTATAGGTAACGCTGTCTTCGTCTATTGTTCCGTCCCCGTCTAAGTCAAGGAATCCTTTAAAATTAACTTCACTTACTGTATTACCACTATAGGAGATATCAGTCACGGATCCTTTAGGAGTCAGTACTTTTGTTACCAAAAGCCCGCTGTAATGATATTCTGCTAATGTATCTTTATCTGTAATTTCTCTGTACAATGCTCTCGGGCCTATTAAACCCTCTGTTTCATTAAGATCCAATAGTGGATCTCCGTCATCATCCAACATATCCTTACACGAATGTATTGAAGAAAGCCCTGCTATTAATAAAATAAAGTAGAAAAGTCGTTTCATTTCCAGGTAATTGTTTATTTTTTGACAAATATAACTTTTTTCTGAATAAAAGCTATATTTTTATTTTTATTCCGGTAAAACCGTTAATCAAAATACGGTTTATAGATTTCTGTACACATATTTAAGCGCCTGATCCTTATCCGAAACCGGATAGTTGAACGCATCATATAGATAGGTCATCGGCGTATTTACTCCGGCAGCCGGTGCAGGAGGCATTACATATACCGATGTAGGATTATTGGGAGAAATTCTGTAGAAATTCTCAGGACGCAATAAGCTCCATGCGGTGAAAAACGTTTTTGGAAGTGTAGAGAACGGACTTATTTTAGAATCATAGTTCTGGTAGCTGTACGTCGTCAGCTTGGCCGTTGCCATATTTGGGGCTCCTGTTCCTGTAAGTGTTCCTCTGGCGCAGTCTGCCTTAAAAATATTATTTCCGTTATAGGTAAAAGTACTTTCAGTAAACTGGCTGTAGGCCGTATTTCCTGCTACTTTTCTTTTTTCTAAAATTTTCACCAGTTTTTTTCCCGTTGCATCATAGGTGAATGTATAATCACTGATGAAGGAATTCAGGGGATCTGTTGCCGTTGCTGTACAGGTGGCACTGTATACATTACCTTTGCTGTCCTCACTTACGCTGAAATCATAAGCGATACTGCCTGTAATGCTTCCTATAAATTTTATTTTGGCTATTTTTTCATTGATGTAGGTTACCGTACCTGTGTAATAATTAGCAGTTCCTGCATCCCTCAGCATCCCTTTCTGAAACACTTTGCCATCCATGGTATATTCTTCCTGAACTGTACCATTCAGGGTAATTTTTTCAAGAACTCTCGCAGGTGGGGGTGTTGTAGTACCATTACCGCCATCATTGGCGCTGGGTTCAAATTGGTCTGAAGAAGAATTGTCACATGAAACCATAAGTCCGAAAAATACTCCGGCCACGATTTTAAAAAGATAGTTTTTTCCCATGAAAAAATATTTTAGTGAGTTTACAAATATAATTCATTTTTTCGATGAAAACATTCATTTATCCAACAAATCAACAATAATCTGTTTCTTTTTACAAAAAAAACCTAAAAACAGCAAGCTTTTAGGTCTGTGAACATCTTTTTGTTTCAAAATCAATATGGCTGAAGGACAGACGTGGTTAAAACAGACTGGGACATTTCACTGTTCAGATAAGTTGCATTGACAGCAGTCCCTATTCCCAGTTTCCCTGAATTCAGGTTTCTTTTGGTGCAGGCTACCTTTACCGTATAATTATTCTTGGGGTTTAGATTTACCAGTGTGGCATTAAGGTTAAAAATTTTATAACTTCCTTCCGAACCTATTAAAACATCTGTTCTTACCGCCCTTAGCGTATTATCTACAAAAATACCGCACGCAAAACCCGAAGAGGAATTACCGTTTCCGGTTTTCTGTGCAGTTGTCTGAAAAGTAAAAACTACCTTATTCACTCCATTCGTGATGGAAAATGTATCATTGGTTCCCGGCAGAACGGTCCACGCATTGCTTATGGTTGTCCCTTCCGTGTAAGGATCCGTGAGTCCGTTGGGAGTATTAAAAACGGCTCCCGTTTGGTCGGATACGGTATTCAGGGAGAATACAGACATACTTCCCTGGCCGTCTGCAATTCTCACACTCTTCCAGTCATTCACATTCAATTCAGAATTGTTATGCAACATGGTTCCTGCAGCTCCCGCAGATCCCTTAAGAAGATTGGTTCCTCCGGTTCTGATTTCTTTTCTTACGTTCACGTCCCCATTCACATCAAGCATATTAACGGGATTAGGTGTGTTGATACCCACCTGTGCATTAGCCAGCACTGTCAGTAACAAAGATTTTATAATAATAATTTTTTTCATGTCCGGATTAATTGGTGATAGGATTAAATACCTGTGGAATTTCGTACACATCAACCTTAAGGGAAGATTGGGAAATAAAACTGTTAATGTTCGTATCGGCATTGATTCCGATAGCCAGCACAACATTACTTTCTGTTCTGTATGAGGCCAGTCTTGAGCAGGCAACACTCACATTATGCTGACCTTTGGAAAGATTGGAAACCACCCCGATCTGGTTATGAGTAATAAATGTACTTGATGCACTACTTGCCTTTAAATTTCTCTGTCTTAGATTAACCAGCTTGTTATCTACAAAAATACCGCAGGCATAGTCAATAGAAATATCTGTTGTTCCATTTGAAGGAAGATTAGCCTGCACTACAGTTTCAAACTGAAAATAGGTTTTACTGTTGTCACTGAATACGCTGATAGGCTGTGAAAGACCTGCAATTTTTTTGAATCCCGGAAGAGTGGAAATATCAGCTCCCCTTGTAAAAGCTGTATTTTTAGCAGTAATGGTAGAGTGTTCGCTGTTGGTAAACTTCACTCCCGTTCTGTCTGAAAAAGAGTTGTTGAAGATCAGATAAAACTTATTCGGCTCATACTCAGGGATACGCAGTGACTTCCATATCGGTGGATAGCCTTCTCCCTGCGAAACAAGGATCTGGTCATTATTCCCCTGGAAAAGGGTGTTGTCTGCTACATTCAGAACCACGATTTTATTTCTGAAATTGACATCACCGTTGACATCGAGATTAGCCTTTGGCGTAGCAGTGTTTATTCCCACCTGAGCAGAAAGAGATAATCCTGCGATCAGAAACAGGATTGATAATTTATTTTTCATCAATTAATTGCTTTTATAAGTTACGTACTCAATAACATCTATCTTCATCACAGATTCTAGTGTAAATGCATTGGAAACCGTATTGGTATCGGAAACATTCCTTCCTATTGTAAACTGTGAGTTTAAATGAGAGGTATTGATCTTCCTGCATGCTACCTCAAGTCTCTGGTTACCCACCGGAACATTCTGTTCTGTATAGTTCAGGGTAAAGATGTAATCCTGGATCCCGGCCTTCTCTGTGTTATTGTTAGATACCACTTTATCCGGACGTACCGCCACCAGCCTTCCGTTTCTGAAAACACCGCAGGTAAAAGTGACCGACTGTGAAGTGCCCGCAGCGGGAGCCTTCATTTCAATACCCGTCTGAAACTGATAGGTAAGCCTGTTCTTTCCGTTTTTGATGATAAAATTGTTCTCCAGCCCTCCGATCTTAGACCACACCCCTTTCGAAGTATCTGTAAGAAGATCTCCCACGTTGTTTATATACACATTATCAGCAGCAATACCGCCTGAAAGGTTCGTAATGCCTGTCTGGTCTGATGACAGGTATGAATTGATCAGTTTGTACTGGCCTTCTTCCATAAAGGAAACGTTCAATGATTTCCAGACCGGGGGCAAACCCTCTCCCTGTGAAACCAAAACCTGGCCGTTCAACCCTGCATTTCCAGCCTGGTCAGAGGTACCGCCTACTCTAAGTTCTTTTCTTAAGGTGGTCTTCCCGTTTATATCGAGAGTAGACTTGGGAGAAGTAGTCCCAATTCCCACCTGCGCGTTAATACTGAACGATAAGAGTCCGGCCGCGCTGCAATAGATAATTCTTTTCATAATAAGGGCTGCAAAGATATGAATTAAAAACATAAAAAACCATTTATAACCCCATAAACAGGTAAAAATAAAGCAATTACGTTATAGAATTAATTGTACGAAAAAGTAGAATTATTACTACAAGTCAGTCGGGTTTTTCATATTTTTAAAGGCGGACTTCATTCCACCTTAGTAACAGCCGCCGATACCGCAAAATTTTTTATCATTAAACTGTGACTTCGAAATATATTAAACCCGCTTCCAAACTTATCTTCTTCATTTTAAGTCCACTTATTTTCGCACAAAAAAAGACCTGAAAATTAAATTCCAGGTCTTTTTTATGACTGTCAATTCAGAAAAGGTAATTTAATTATGTTTATTGATGTCCGATAATGGTTTTCAAAAGCACATTCACCTCATCTACATTTTTAACTTTTTCTTTCCTCATCATGAGCAGATTTCCCTCCTTTCCAATCTTTTCTTTAAGCTGGGCCTCTGCCGGGTTTTGGGTTAAATAACTGATGATATGCCTGAAGCGGTCTGTCTGATAGAATTTATCCTGAGGATTCGCCGGAAAGTAGCCTAGGAAGATTCCGTTTTTCATCACAATCTTTTCGAATCCAATATCCGCAGCCAACCATTTCAGGGCAACACTTTTTAATAAATTCACAGCTTCTTTCGGCAATGCGCCAAAACGGTCGATCAGTTCAAGTTCAAACTTATGGAGATCTTTTTCATTATCGATTTCTGCGATCTTCTGATATAAAAGAAGTCTTTCCTCTGTATTTGATATATAGAAATCCGGAAGCATGAGTTCAAGATCCGTATCAATATTCACATCCTTCACAGATTTGAAAAGCTTCTGTCTGTCTTCCTCATTATCAAATAAGTTTTCGAAATCTGCGTCATCTTTCAATTCCTCCAGTGCTTCCTGCATCAGTTTCTGATACGTTTCAAAGCCCATCTCGTTGATGAAACCGCTTTGCTCTGCACCCAGAAGATCCCCCGCACCCCGGATTTCGAGATCTTTCATCGCAATCTGGAAACCGCTTCCAAGATCAGAGAACTGCTCTATGGCTTCCAAACGTTTCCTGGCATCGGAAGTGATCATATCGTAAGGAGGCGTGATCAGGTAACAGAATGCCTTCCGGTTACTTCGCCCTACCCTTCCTCTCATCTGGTGAAGGTCCGCCATCCCGAATCTCTGTGCATCATTGATAAATATGGTGTTGGCATTAGGCACATCCACTCCACTTTCAACAATGGTTGTAGAAACAAGAACGTCATATTTTCCCTCCATAAAATCAAGGACATTTTTTTCCAGCTGCTTACCTTCCATCTGCCCGTGGCCCGTGATCACTCTTGCATCAGGAACCAGCCTCTGGATCAGTCCTGCAATATCTTTAAGGTTTTCAATTCTGTTATTGATGAAATAAACCTGTCCATCCCTTTGAAGCTCATAGGAAACCGCATCCCTGAGCACCTCTTCATTAAAACCGATCAGCTGCGTATCCACAGGCTGCCTGTTTGGCGGTGGTGTCTTGATCACAGAAAGATTCCTTGCAGCCATCAGGGAGAACTGAAGCGTCCTCGGAATTGGCGTAGCTGTCAGAGTGAGCGTATCCACATTATTCTTAAGGGTTTTCAGTTTATCTTTTACGGAAACCCCGAATTTATGTTCTTCATCTATAATCAGCAGTCCCAGATCTTTGAATTTCACGGAGCTGCTAACCAGCTGATGGGTGCCTATGATAATATCTACTTTCCCGTTTTTCAATCCGTCCAGAGCCTCTGCTTTCTGTTTGGCTGTCCTGAACCTGTTCACATAAGAAACATTGACCGGAAAATCTTTGAGTCTTTCTTTGAAACTCCTGTAATGCTGGAACGCCAGAATAGTGGTAGGAACCAATACTGCAACCTGTTTTCCATCAGTTGCCGCTTTGAATGCAGCCCGTATCGCGACTTCGGTTTTCCCGAATCCTACGTCTCCGCACACCAGTCTGTCCATTACCGTATCTGCTTCCATATCCCTTTTTACATCAATGGTTGCCTTTTCCTGATCCGGTGTATCTTCATAAATAAAACTGGCTTCCAGCTCATTCTGCAGATAGGAATCCGGAGTGTAGGAAAAGCCTTTTGCCGTTTTTCTTTCCGCATACAGCCTTATCAGATCGAAAGCAATCTGTTTTACTTTGGCTTTGGTTTTCTGCTTTAATGATTTCCACGCCGGCGAGCCCAACTTGCTTAATACGACCTCTTTTCCGTCCGGACCGTTATATTTTGAAATTTTATGAAGTGAGTGGATGCTTACATATAATAAATCTCCGTTTTTATAAGTCAGTTTAAAACATTCCTGGACCTTTCCGTCATTATTCACTTTTACAAGTCCCATGAACTTCCCGATTCCATGATCAATATGGGCAATATAATCCCCTATTTTCAGGGACATGAGATCTTTCAGGGTAAGCTGTTCGGATTTTGCAAAGGTATTTTTAGCTTTATATCTCTGATACCGGTCAAAAATCTGATGATCCGTGTACACCAGAAGCTTGTGCCCATTATCTACAAATCCTTCATGCAGTTCAGATTTAAAACTTTTAAATGGAAGCTGATGTTCAAGCTCTTCAAAAATAGATTCCAGCCTTTCTTTCTGTTTTTCCGTAGAAAATGAGATCCAGGTATCAAAACCGTTATTCTGCTTTTCTTCAAGATCTTCTATCAGGAGCTCAAAATTTTTATGGAAAGATGGCTGCGGAAGCTGCTCCACTTTTACTTCTTTCATCCCTTTAAGCCCTTCCATAGAGATTCCTGCAAAATCTATAGTCCGGAATTTTTTAAAATCAAATAAAAAGTCCTGGTCTGAAATAAAGAGCTCCTGAGGAGTCCTGTGGGCAATATCCTTACTTAAAGTCTCATATTTCACGAGTGCCCGTTCATAGAAACTATTCATTTTCTGCATTCCGACAGCTCCGTTCCTTGAAACCACAAAGCTCTGCTCCGGCAAGAGCTGCAACAGGGAAACCCTGCTTCCGGTAACTGAAAAATTCATATTGGAAACCAACTGAAAATCTTTCACTTTATCCAGGGACAGCTGTGTTTCGATATCAAAAGTTTTGATCCCCTCTACCTCATTTCCAAAAAAGGTAAGCCGGTATGGTTTTTCGTAAGAATACGAAAATACGTCAACAATTCCTCCCCGAACCGAAAATTCCCCGGGTTCAGAGACGAAATCCGTCTGCTGAAAGTTATAATGGTTCAGTAACTCATCTACAAAATCAAAATCCAGCTGGTCTCCAACTTTTATATGATGCGAAATGGCCTTAAAATCTTCTTTTTTTAATACCTTTTCTGATAAAGCCCCGGCGTAGGCTACGATAACCTTAGGTGACTTTTCAGAATTGATTTTATTTAAAACCTCAGTACGGAGCACGAGATTGGCATTTTGGGTTTTCTCGACCTGATAAGGATCAAGATGAGTGGCCGGGAAATACAGCACCTTATCTTTTCCCAGCAGATCTTCCATTTCCGTATTGGCATACAGGGCATCTTCTTTATCATCTACAAGATATAGAACGGTTTTCTTTTGGGTCAGAAAAAGCTCGGCAACAAAAATAGAAACCGATGAACCTGCGCTTCCTTTTACAGAGATATGCTGATGGTTTTCTAACTGAGTGAAAATCTCTTTACCAAATTCTTTCTGTAGCAGATCGGGAAGAAATTTTTCGTGAATGGGTTTTAGCTGCATAAATAATAAGGGTCTAAACGACAAAAGCGATTTCGGGAATATTCCGAAACCGTTTGTCTATAGCAAAGATACGGATATATTTTTCTTTGTACAGAATTCTGAAATTATCAAAAACATAAATAAACTACCCAATACCTACCCAAATCTTAATTTTTTACCAATTTTTCTAATTAAAAGTTAAAATAAATCACAATTCCGCCAGGTGGCATAGTGTTTGGCAATTCCATCTTATCAAACTTTTTAAAGAAATAATATTATGAAAAAAGCAATCAGAATTTTAGGAGTTTTAATGCTGGTATTTGTCACCGCATTATCATTTGCTTCGTGCAGCAAGGATGACGATCCTGTAAACAATGATTTCTTCGCAGGAACGTATAAAGGAAGTGTTTCTTACAATGACGGATCTACCAATAACAGTACAGATAACGGAAGTGTTTTTGTAACCAAAATCGCCAGCGGTACGAAATACAACTTTGCCTTCTCCAACGGTATTCCGGATCTTAACGGGGTAGAATTCCAGCAACAGGGAGACAATGTTCTTGTGATGGTAGGAGGTACAGCCACTTCTTATATCAGAATTGACAACAATGAACTGAAAATCCTTTACAATAAAGACGGTAAAACCTGGACCGCCAACTGTACACGTTAAATCAATTATTCTTACCTATATTTCAAGCCCGCCCTCTTAATGAGTGTGGGTTTTTTATTTCCTGGTCTGTAGCTTTAAGTTTTTTTTAAGCAGTAATAAACTTTAGTTAAGGTTGTTAACAGAAGATTTTCAGCCCGTTTTTTGTATACCTTTACATAACAAAAACAAACAGTACACCTCATGAAAAAATTATTAACAGCAATGTCCCTGGCACTAGGACTAGGATTTGCCACCGCCCAGCAGACTGCTCCGGCAACTGCTGCAGCCCCTCATCAAACTACGAAAACAGCTGTAAAAGCTCCTGAAGTCAAAACAGCCAAACCCGCAGCCAAAATGAAGAAAGACGGAACGCCTGATAAAAGATATAAAGAAAACAAAAAACTGAAAAAAGACGGCACTCCAGACAAGAGGTACAAGGAAAACAAGTAAACTTTAACATATAGTTGTTATTTTCATAATCAAATTTCGAAGAACCGGTGAAACTATTCACTGGTTTTTTTAATATCATATCCTTTCAAAATGATTTTATATTCTCTACTTATTTATAAATTTGAGGCATGTTAAATTTCTTCAAGAAAAATGCGGCGTTGGTCTGGGCAAAAAAGCATGTGCAGAAAACCGGGGAATTCAAAAAAAATTCAGAAAAAAATCAGGAAGCCCTTTTACTGTCTTTGGTAAAAACGGCTCAGAAAACCCTTTTCGGAAGGGAACATGATTTTGAAAGCATCCGGTCTGTGAAGGAATTTCAGGAAAAAATTCCTGTAGCCGATTATGAAGATCTTAAACCTTATATAGAAAGGGTAAAAAAAGGGCAAGCCAATATTCTATGGACAGAAACCCCGGAGTATTTTGCAAAAACCTCAGGCACTACTTCAGGATCAAAATATATTCCCATTTCCAAAGAGGGAATGCCGTTTCAGATTGCGGGTGCGCAGAGCGCCCTGTTCCATTATATTGCGCAGAAGAACAATGCTGATTTTGTGAACGGGAAAATGATCTTTCTCCAGGGAAGCCCCGAAATGGAAGAAGTTTTCGGGATTAAAACGGGGCGCCTTTCCGGAATTGTAGCCCATCACATCCCGTCTTATCTTCAGAAAAACCGTCTGCCAAGCTGGAACACCAATATTATGGAAGACTGGGAAGCCAAAGTAGATAAAATCATTGAGGAAACGGAACATGAAAACATGACACTGATTTCGGGAATTCCGCCATGGCTGGTGATGTACTTTGAAAAACTTACTGAAAAGCATGGTAAAAAGATCAAACAGCTTTTCCCCAATCTTCAGCTGCTTGTTACCGGTGGGGTTAACTATGAACCTTATCGTGATAAAATGGAAGACCTGCTTGGCGGAAAAGTGGATATCATCCAGACCTTTCCGGCATCTGAGGGATTCTTTGCTTTTCAGGATGATTATACGAAGGAAGGACTTCTTCTTTTAACCAACCATGGAATTTTCTATGAATTTATCCCATTGGAAGAATATGGAAAGCCCGGAGCTCGAAGATTAACTCTAAAAGACGTGGAACTTCATAAAGACTATGCACTGATTCTTACCACAAACTCCGGTTTATGGGCCTATTCCATAGGCGATGTGGTAAGGTTCATCAACAAAGACCCTTACAGGATTCTGGTGAGCGGAAGGACGAAGCATTTCACCTCAGCATTTGGGGAACACGTGATTGGATTTGAAGTGGAAGAAGCCATGAAGGCTGCACTGGAAAAGCACCCGGCGCAGGTTACGGAATTTCATCTTGCCCCGCAGGTGAATCCTACGGAAGGACTTCCTTATCATGAGTGGCTGATAGAATTTGAAAAGGAGCCGGAAGATCTTGAGGTATTCAGAAATGAACTGGATCATCAGCTCCGGGAGAGGAATACATACTATGATGACCTGATTACGGGAAATATTCTTCAGCAGCTGCATATCAGCAGACTGAAAAAAAATGCCTTTCATGAATATGCCAAATCTCAGGGCAAACTGGGCGGACAGAATAAAACGCCAAGACTTGCGAATGACAGAAAAATTGCAGATCTATTAGAAATTTATAAACTTTAAAGATATTTTTTCAATTCAAAAAACATATATTCGAAAAAAATTATAAATTTGGAAAAATAAAAAATAATAATGAGAGCATCTGTACTTTTAAAATCATCTTTACTCACCTCTTTATTTGTGATTTCATCCTGCGCTACCACAAAGTACAGCGAGGATATCTCCAAAAACAATTATTCTAATCTTCAAGCTGGGAAAATATATGTTGTTACCATGAAAGATGGTTCTCCAAAACAGAAAATGTTGTTCCGAAATACAGATGGGGAAAACCTTATCGGGACTGCAGGAAAGAAGGACAGTACAGAGGTAATCATTCCAAAAGCTAATGTGGCAGCGGTAAAAGACAGATCCAAAGCCAGAGTAACTGCCGGTGCTACCGTGATTGGAGCGGCTGGGGTGGCAGCTATTGTGATCGGTTCCCTGAGAGCTGACTAAAATAGATATTATCTTTCAGACCCTATTTGATTTATCATTTAAAAAAAAAGTATACAAACGGCCCTAAATGAATTTTTAGGGCTATTTTTGTGCATGATTTCTTTTACGCCGTTAAAAACATTGCAAAATGTTGAATTCAGGAATCTTCTTACGGGAAGATTTTTTATTGTCTTAGCCTTCAGAATGCTTGCTACTTTATTGGGATGGTGGGTATATCAGTTAACAAAAGATCCTTTTTCCATTGGCCTTATCGGACTTTCAGAGGTAATTCCTGCGGTAAGCTGTGCCCTGTATGCCGGTCACGTGATTGATATGAATGAAAAAAAGAAGCTCCTTCTGATCTGTAACTATGCTTACATTTTTCTGATCGGCCTCCTGCTGATCCCGGCTTTCTTTAATGTGGAAATGCATTTTAACGGACATGAAATCACTTATTTTATCTATGGAGTTATATTTTTCACCGGGATTGCCCGGGCATTTATCGGACCTATTGTTCCTTCAATGATTCCAAAAATAGTCAAAAAGGAAAATCTTCCGAATGCTATCACGCTGAATCAGGCTACGTTCCTTATCTCCTCTGTGTGCGGGCATGCTGCGGGTGGTCTGCTGATTGGATATTTCGGGGTAAAATGGACATTGGTAGTCATTATTTCATTAATATTTATAGCCTCACTATTCTTCTGGCAGCTGAACCAGCAGCATTCCGAATATAAAAAAGAAAGTGTAAAAGTGGTGGAAAGCATGCGTGAGGGAATTTCCTACATTTTTAAGACCAAAGAAATTCTCGGGGCTTTATGCCTTGATATGTTTGCAGTTTTATTCGGGGGTGCTGTAGCCATGATTCCTGTATTTGCTACTGATATTCTGGATGTCGGTGCTGAAGGTTTCGGGCTTCTGAATGCTGCTTCCGACATAGGTTCCATGTGTATTATTACGCTTTTGGCGATAGTTCCGTTAAGAAAGAACCAGGGGAAGATCCTTCTGGCCGTGGTGGCCGGTTTTGGGCTCTGCATCATTGGTTTCGGGCTTTCAAAGTTTTATTGGCTCTCTTTTATATTCCTGGTAATGAGTGGAATGCTGGACGGGATTTCCGTGGTGATCCGCGGAACCATCGTACAGCTGAAAACCCCGGATCATATCAGAGGACGTGTCCTGAGTGTGAACTCCATCTTCATCATGTCCAGCAATGAAATGGGACAGTTTGAAAGCGGGCTTATGGCAAAATTACTAGGCGTGGTACGGTCTGTAGTCTTTGGAGGAAGCATGACCGTGCTGGTAGCTCTTCTTGTGGCAAGCACCAATCCCAAGTTGAGGAAAATGAACTATTAGACAAAAATATGTTGATTTCATTAAATATATCACAAAAACTTTAATTTAACTTTAATAATTTTTTATATTTGTTTTTTTTAAATCCCCCTTTATGAAAAAAGCATTACTCGTTTTTCTAATCATCTGCTCGCGCATCTTATATGCCCAATCAGACTGTATTAGTGCAATATCTATCTGCGGAAATTCAGATATTTCCTATACCCCTTCCGGACCGGGAAATGTTCTGGAGGGCATTGGTGCGAACTCTTGTCTGAGTGATACCGACAATGAACACTTTTCCGTATGGTACTCATTTACTGCAGCTACATCCGGAACACTGGCATTTACTATTGACCCTAATGTGAATGGTGATGATTATGACTTTGCAGTATACGGCCCTACAACTAACGGCTGTACTTCTCTGAATAATAACAATATTTTTGTAACCCCTCTCAGATGTAACTACTGGGGTGGTACTACCACAGGGAATACAGGATTGTCATTAACAATTCCACCGCCGCCACCTCCAAACACCAATGGTATGGGAGGAAACCAAAGCGAATGGAGTCCGCATATGGTAGTGAACGCAGGTGAAACGTATTATCTGGTAGTAGACAACTTCAGAAGTTCTCCGGATGGGTTCTCATTAACCTGGACAGGAACTGCAAGCTTAAGTTCTGCATTCAACGATCCTACACTGGCACCGTTCCCATTTGTAACTCCGGGACTTCCTGCTGCTAACCCTACAGACCCGAATGAAGTAATGGAGTGTTCTAACACTACAGCATTTGACTTTACCACGCTGAGCGCAGGAATTATCAATGGTAACAGTACTAACTTCCGTGTAACGTATCACAAGAATACCAACGATGCAATTACGGGCGGAAACCCTATTACTGCAGAGATCACAAATCCTGCAACAACCTATTATTACAGAATTGTTTATCAGGATCCTGCACACCCAAACAATCCTATGAACGGCTGTTTCATTACAGGAAAGTTCAAATTTAAAAATGCAAGCTTTACTTTAAATAATGCCACGCTGACCAATTGCAGCAATAATTATTCAGGTACATCTGTATTTGATCTTACCACTGCTGCTATAGGAGCCCAGCCTACACATGTTTTAAAATATTATCCTACGATGTTCGACCTGAATGCAGGGACCAACGAAATTACAAGTCCGGCTATCTATCAGTTTGTATCAGCAGAAGGAAAAATATTTGTGAAGGCAACAAATGAATTCGGATGTACGGCAACAGCGGAAATTACGCTTAAATTCCATCCTCTGGTGACGGTAACCGAAGCTTCTCTAAGAGCGTGTTTCCATGAAGGCAACCCTTCCATAGGAACATTTAATCTGAGCAATGCAACGGTAACAACCCTGGTGGGAGCTACCAAAAAATATTACAGGTCTTTAGCCGATGCGGAAAACGGGACCAGTGAAATTACCAATTTCTTAGCCTATGATGCTCCTACAGGTGTAGTTTACGTAAAAGTATTCAATGCCCAGGGATGTTATTCTATTGCAAAAGTAACGCTGACGGTGCTTGCTCCTGTTTATTCAAGCGTTCTTCAGGATAAAATTATATGTGTTGAAGATAAAACAACACTGGATGCAGGTCCTGGATTCAACGGATATGAATGGAGCACCGGTGCCACTACGCAATCTATCAATAATGTAGCCGTAGGAACTTATTGGGTTAAACTGAAAACAGGTGATTGTATTGCTATACAGCATGTAAAAGTATACGCTTCCGAGCAGCCTGTGGTTTCAAATATTGATATCTCAAATAATACCATCACGGTAAATGTAATCGGAGGAGCTCCGGAATACAAATACTCAATGGATAATATCAACTGGCAGGACTCTAATGTATTCACCAATCTTGCGAGAGGAGATCATCAGATTTATGTAAAAGATGCTTATGACTGCGAACCGATTGTGATCACAGTAGTGGTACCTAACCTTATTAACGTAATCACGCCAAATGGTGACGGTGTAAATGACGTAATTGATTACTCGGCACTTTCCGGGAAAAATGGTCTAATATTCAGTGTGTTTGACAGATACGGAACCAAAATCCATCAGGCTGACAAATCCAACGGATATAAGTGGGACGGAACAGTAGCCGGTAAAAAGATTCCAACAGGAACCTACTGGTATTCTGTAACGTGGAATGAAAATGATAAAAAGAATACGCCATTCAAGTTTTCGGGATGGCTAGTCGTAAAAAATAGAGAATAATTCCTTAAAGTCTTAAAAACCGCTCTCCGGGGCGGTTTTTTTAACATAAATGCTGATAACTTTTGTTTTATTCAAATCTTGTTTCACAAAAATCATTTTAAACATGAAAAAAACATTACTTCTTTTAATTTTATTTATCGCGCAGGTGTTTTATGCACAGTCCGATTGTGTTTCGGCCATTCCGATTTGTGGAAACTCTGAGCTTTCATACACTCCATCAGGACCGGGTTCTGTTCTAGAAAACACGGCTACTAACGGATGTCTGGATGATAATGAAAACTTTTCAGTTTGGTATACTTTCACGATAGCAACTTCCGGAACACTTACTTTCACGATAGATCCTAATGTAAATAGCGATGACTACGATTTTGCAGTTTACGGTCCTACCACAAACGGATGTACTTCTTTAAATACAAACAATGTTTTTGTAAAGCCGGTAAGATGTAATTATTATGGAAGTATTCCAACCGGTAATACCGGATTGACATTAACCCTTCCGCCACCGCCACCGCCTAACACCAACGGAAATGCAGGAAACGATGACGAATGGAGCCCATATATGGAAGTACTGGCCGGAGAAACCTATTATCTGGTTATTGACAACTTCAGAAGTTCTCCGGATGGATTTAAGATGATCTGGGGAGGGACTGCTACCTTAAGTTCTGCGTTCAACGATCCCGTTCTTGCTCCTAATCCTTTTATTCCGCCAGGAATTCCGGGAGCTGCACCAACAGATCCAACGACGGTTATGGTATGCGGACTTCCATCACAATTTAATTTCAATACGCTTACCACAGGGATCATTAATGGGAACAGCCCTAACTTCAAAGTTACTTACCATGATAATGTAAATGATGTAGTGACAGGAGATGACCCGCTTAACATTGCAACAGTAAATGCGGCAACAACCTATTACTACAGAATCCGGTATCTGGATCCTGATAACCCGGACAACGTGATCAACAAATGCTTCATAAGCGGGAAGTTTAAATTTGTGAATGCAAGTATAACCGCAACAAATGCAACTATTTTCGCATGTAATAATGACAGTGAAGGAACCGGGAAGTTTGACCTTACTACCGCCAATGTATTTGCAGGTGGTACAAAAAAATACTATCCTACGCTTGCAGATCTTACTGCCGACACCAATGAGATTACAAATCCTACCGCTTATATTTCAGCTCAAAAAATAGTGTATGCTAAGGTGATCTCTGACTTTGGATGTACTGCGATAGCCAATATTACCCTTACATTCCATCCGGTAATCACTTTAAGAGATGCAACGTTTGAAAGATGTTATATTGAAAACGATATCACCCGTGCCGTATTTGACCTTACCCAGGTTGAAGTTGGAGCAGTAGCAGGACAAACAAAGAAATTCTATAAAACTTTGGTTGATGCCAAGGCAGAAACCAACCCTATTACCAATCCTTCCACTTACCTTTCTACGAACTCAGAAGTTTTTGTAAGAGTAACCAATGCTAACCAGTGTTACGACATTGCCAAGATCACATTAGTGGTAATGCCTCCGGTAAAATCTGCAGTTCTTAAAGATAAAACCATCTGTGCTGAAGCTAAAACCACACTGGATGCAGGACCGGGATTTGACGGATATGAATGGAGCACCGGGGAAACTACACAGGCGATCACCAACGTTGGAATAGGCGCATATTGGGTAAAACTGAAAACCGGAGAATGTTATACGCTACAGAATGTAACGGTTTTCGCTTCCAAGCAGCCGGTTATTTCAAGTGTAGACATCAGCAACAATACGATTACAGTGAATGCTACAGGTGGAACTCCTCCATACATGTATTCAATAGACGGTGTTAACTGGCAGGCATCTAATACCTTCAGCGGACTTCCAAGAGGAGACAACAAAATATTCGTGAAGGATTCCTACAACTGTAACCCTACCCAGATCACCATTACAGTACCGAACCTGATCAATGCGATTACTCCGAACGGGGATAAGGTAAATGATGATATCGATTATTCTGCTCTGTCTTATAAGAATAATCTTGTATTCATTGTATATGACAGGTATGGAAATAAGCTTTACGAAGCCAATAAAATAAGAGATTATAAATGGGACGGAACCGCTTCCGGCAAAAAACTCCCTACCGGAACGTACTGGTATACGATCTCATGGAATGAAAATGACAAGAACAGTACTGAAACGAAATATTCAGGATGGATCCTGTTAAAGAATAAAGAATAATTTTCATTCATATATCATAAAAAAAGACTGCTCTAGCCGGCAGTCTTTTTTTTGTGCATTATTTTAATTACATAGAGTATTACTTATTGAATTTTTTTATTTTTGATCCCCAATTTTTTACTAACATTCCTTTGCTTTCTGTCCATTGTGTCTTACAGGAGTTTGGTGATAACTTGTTAGTTACTATTTTTTAATTATTTTTTGTAAATAAACTATCTTTGCATCATGGCGCAGAAAGAAACATTATCATCCCTTACACACGGAAACTTTGCAAGAGAACTGTCTATTGCGGATGGAAAAATGCCTCCCAATGCTGTAGATTTTGAAAGGCTGGTTATAGGAACTTTTTTGATTGATAAAAAAGGGCTTGACCACTCTATTGACCTTCTTACTCCGGAAGTATTTTACGACCCGAGACATCAGGTTATTTTCGGTACCATCTTAAAATTATATGAAGGGAACCATCCTGTGGATCTGATGACGATTATCCAGGAATTAAAAAAAGAAGACAAACTCAACCTGGCCGGTGGTGATCATTATATCATTGACCTTACCATGGGGGTAAGCTCATCTGCCCATATTGAATACCACGTACGTGTGATTCTTGAAAAATATATTTTAAGAAGCCTTATCAATGTTTCCGCCAATGTAATTGATTCTTCCTATAAAGAATCCACCGATGTTTTTGAACTGCTGGATAAGGCTGAACAGTCATTCTTTGAAATTACCAACGGAACGATTAAAAAAGGATTTGACACGGCTAATTCTTTGGTAAAACAGGCGATAGATACTATTAAATCTTTAAAAGATAAAGAAGGGCTTTCAGGAGTTCCTTCAGGATTCCGGGATATTGACAAAGAGACCGGAGGTTGGCAGAATTCCGATCTTATCATTATAGCGGCCCGTCCCGCAATGGGGAAAACCGCATTCCTATTATCTATGGCAAGAAATATTGCTGTAGGACACAAAATCCCCATGGTACTTTTCTCTCTGGAGATGGCATCTGTACAGCTCATCACCAGGATGATTGCTTCCGAAACGAAAATTTCTTCCGAAAAGCTGAGAAAAGGAACCCTGGACGATGAAGAATGGCAGAGACTTTTCTCCAACGTATCCGAGCTTGAGAACGCCCCGTTGTTTATAGATGAAACCCCTTCACTTTCCATATTCGATTTCCGTGCAAAATGCCGTAGACTGGTGATGCAGCATGGCGTAAAACTGATCATGGTGGATTATCTTCAGCTGATGACTGCCGGCGGCGGCGGAAAAGGAGTTGGAAACCGGGAGCAGGAAATTTCCATGATCTCCCGTTCACTAAAGGCCATCGCCAAAGAACTTAACGTCCCTGTTATTGCCCTGTCCCAGCTATCGAGAAGTGTGGAAGCCCGTCCCGGAAAAAGACCTCAGCTTTCTGACCTGAGGGAATCCGGAGCTATTGAGCAGGATGCGGATATCGTATCCTTTATTTTCAGACCGGAATATTATAAAATTGCGGTTTGGGATAACGACGAAGAAGGTCAGGAAACCTCAACCGAAAACCAGGCCGAGCTGATTATCGCGAAACACAGAAACGGTGCCACAGCCGATGTGAGATTATCATTCCTGAAACATTTTGCAAAATTCGGGGATATTGAAGCGGCATTGAATGGCGGAATGGGTGGCGGCTATCCTTCCAATTTCGGATCTAATGAGCCAAGCGGATTTGATAAAATTAAAACAACCATCCAGCCGGGCGCTGCATTTGATCTGCCGGACAGTTCAAAGCTTTCAGGATCTTCCATGAATGATTTTGATGATGATGATGACTTCCCGTTCTAAATTTGCAGAAATTTTAATACATCAATATTAAATAATACCATTCCACTTATCTTTAGTGGAATATTAACTGATTATATCTGAATTTGAGAATAGAAATATATACCGACGGAGCTTGCAGCGGAAATCCCGGAAAAGGAGGATATGGAATTCTCATGCGCGTTCCCGAAAAGAATTACCAGAAGACTTTCTCCAAAGGTTTCAGGAAAACCACCAACAACAGAATGGAGCTCCTTGCCGTAATTACGGCCATGGAAAAACTAAAATCTTCGGAGAACGATATTCATATCTACACAGACAGCAAATATGTGGCAGATGCCGTGAACCAGAACTGGATTTCAGGATGGATCAAAAGAGGCTGGAAAAACGTAAAAAATCCCGATCTCTGGAAAAGATTTATCGAAATGTACAACAAACACAAGCCTAAAATGCATTGGATAAAAGGCCATGCGGGGCACTTTGAAAATGAACTCTGCGACAAGCTTGCAGTAGCTGCTGCTGCTGCTTCGGACCTGGAAATTGACACTTATTTTGAAGGTATAGATGACCATTCTCTTTTTTAATCAATCTAAATTGATACGTATTATATACAATACTTTCTGATTTATGCTATCATTTATTGAAATATTAATATCATTTTCGGTAAAATTAACATAAAATACATATTAATTAATTGGGATTTAATATATTTACAGCATCTAATAAAAAGTAATCCCAATTCGATGAATAAACTTTTACTGTCTTATATTTCCTTCTTTCTGCTTTTTCTGTCAGGAGGAATGTTTTCCCAGACTTATCAGCTTACCGGAAATCCTGTTAACACAACAGGATGGACCATGGTAAACCCTGCACAGGTAAACGGCGATTTTGTCCAGCTTACGCCGGACACCAATAACCAGTCCGGATCTATCAGGCTGAATGATCCCATCAACTTAAAATACTGTGATAAGTGGAGGGTAGAATTTGATTTCAGAATGGACTCCAACCAAACTTCCAATGGTGACGGAATTGCTTTCTGGTATCTGGCCAACCCCCCGGTTGCCAGTGTCCTGGGTTCCGGTCTTGGGGTTTCTCAAAATGCCGTTGGATTTATTGTAGGCTTCGATACTTATAACAATACAACGACCGCTACAATGAGCAAGATACATGTTGCTTACGGCCAGGTTGCCAATACCACCGACAGTAATAACGTAGAATTCTTTAATGTTGCCGGATCTTCTTTCCACTCTCCGGACCTGAATACCACCCAGCCTTTCCAGGGAGCTACCTACAAACACGTGGAAGTTACAGCTCAGGTAGATCCTGCTGCTCCTGCTAACTGGATTGTAAAAATCACCCTGGACGGTACCGTAATTTGTGATCAGTCTTTTGCTCCGTCCGGCACATCGGCTGCAATGACTGTAGGCTATTTTGGATTCTCGGCTTCTACGGGAGGAGCAAGATCAAGACACTCCATCAAAAATGTGAAAATTTATACGGATAAGGTCCCTATTTTACAGGCTACGGCCACTCAGTCCTTTTGTCCGAACCCAAGTTCGGGATTCGCCACAGTGAATTTAACAACGTTCAACTCCCAGTTTGTAGCGACTCCTTCCAATTATACATTTACCTATCTTCAGGGAGGAACACCCATTACAAACCCTACGAATTTCCAGTTCAATGCCAATACAACCATCACGGTTATTGTAAAGGATAACGCCGGAATATTATGTGACAATCCGGACGGAAAAATACAACTTGTACTCGCTCCGCTTACCCTTCTGGATAAGACTTTAATAACATGTAATAACAACAAACAAGGGAAAGGCGTATTCAATCTTAATTCCGCAGCTGTTACCGATGTGGTAGGCGCCACAAAAAAATATTATAAAACGCTGGATGACCTGAATGCAGGTACTAATGAAATTTCTAATCCTGCAGCCTATACCTCTGCACCCGGAATAGTATACGTAAAGGTTACCACTCCACAGGGATGTACGGGAACAGCAAAAATCACCCTTACCTTCTACGCTGAAACTCCTGTGAAGGATGACACCCTGCGGTCATGCTTTATACAGAATAATGTTACAAATGCCCTATTTGATCTTACTACGGCTAATGTAACCACACTTACGAGCGGGTTTACAAAAAAATATTATTTAACCACTGCTGATGCTTTAAGCGGAACAAATGAAATTGTAAATCCATCCAATTATATGTCGGTAAGCACTTCTATCTATATAAAAGTAACTGATTCCAACGGATGTTTTAATATCGCTAAAGTGAACCTTATTGTACTGCCTCCTGTTTATTCTTCAGTTTTAAAAGATAAAATCGTTTGTATTGACGGAACAACAGATCTTGATGCAGGACCTGGCTTTGACGGCTATGAATGGAGCACAGGAGCTACCACTTCCTCTATCCAGAATGTTGGCGTAGGTCTGTACTGGGTACAATTAAAAACAGGAAACTGTATTACGTTACACCCTGTCAAAGTTATTGCATCTGCCAATCCAGTGATTACCAGCATTGATATTAATAATACAACGGTAGCTGTTAATGTTTCCGGTGGCACTCCACCGTACAAATATTCACTGAACGGGATCGACTGGCAGGACTCCAATACATTTACGGGACTTCACAGAGGCGAAGCCAAAATATATGTTAAAGATTTTTATAACTGCGAACCTGTAGAAGTACAAATTACTGTTCCGAATCTGATCAATGCAATTACCCCTAACGGAGACAACGTGAATGACGTCATCGACTATTCCGCACTGGCTTATAAGAAAAACCTGGTGTTTATAGTATACGACAGATACGGTAATAAGCTGTATGAAGCAAACAAAATGCGAAATTTCACATGGGACGGAACTGCATCCGGTAAAAAGATTCTGACAGGAACTTACTGGTATTCCATCTCATGGAATGAAAACGATAAAAATAACACCTTTACAAAATACTCCGGATGGGTATTGGTCAAAAACAGAGAATAATCTCATTAAAAAACACTCCAAAAGCGGAGTGTTTTTTAATAATATCAATTTAAAAAATAAAAATGGTTTATTTTTTTATTCTACGTAAGAAAAAACCAGTCACATTTCAACAATCAGCAGCAATCATTAAAAATAAACTACAAATTGACAATTTAAACCAAACAATTGACAATTATTCATTATATCCCCTGACGCAAAATAAATAAATTTATATCAATAACCTCAAACCCATTCATTCATGAAAAAAAAACTACTCATTTATTATTTAATTCTTTTATTTGGCTTTTCAGGACAGCTGTTTTCCCAGACCTATCAGCTCACGGGAAATCCTGTTAACACCGCCGGTTGGGATCTTGTTTCCAACGCTGCCGTAGACAATGACTTCATTCGTCTTACCACAGACAATACCAGTTTGTACGGAGCGATAAAGCTGGCTACACCCATTACACTAAGCTATTGCGACAAATGGAAAGTAGAATTTGATTTTAGAATAGACGGCAACGGAACCACACAATTCGGAAGAGGAGATGGTTTTACATTCTGGTATCTGGCCAACCCTCCTACAGGATTTGTTTCCGGAGGCGGCCTTGGAATTCCCGGAAACGCTTCAGGATTGATGGTAGGATTCGACATTTTCAACAATACCACTGAAGGCCAGATGAGTAAAGTACATGTACTGTACGGAACCAATGACACGGCCGGAAACAATATTGAATACAATAACACGCCCGGAAGCACATTCCACTCACCTGACCTCAACCCTACACAGCCTTTCGTAGGGCCTAATTTCAGACACGTGGAAGTAAACGGGGAAACTGATCTTACGAACCCAACCAACTGGATCATCAAAATAAAAATAGACGGAGTTCTGATTGCAGACCAGTCGTTTGCTCCATCAGGGGCAGCTGCCGGAATGTCTCAGGGATATTTTGGTTTCTCAGCAGCAACAGGAGGCGCCAGTGCAAGACACTCCATCAAGAATGTGAAAGTTTTTGTGGATAAGGTTCCTATCCTGAATGCTACCGTTACTCCATTTGTTTGTACCAATCCTGCAACTGGAAATGGAACTGTGGATCTGACGTCTTTCAACAACCAGTTTGTTAATACACCTGCCAACTATTTATTCACCTATTATGTACTGGGAAGCTCAACTCCTATTGCAAATCCTTCGAGCTTTGTATATACCGGCGCTACAACCATTAAGGTGGTGATCAAAGACCCAAGCTCTACGCTCTGTGACAACGGAGACGGGGTCATACAGCTGAACCCTACACCATTCGCAGCAACGGACGCTACACTTACCGGATGTAATAACAATAATGCCGGCACGGCAACATTTGATCTTACCACCGCAGCATTAACAACAGTGGCGGGTTGTACCTATAAGTTCTTCAATACAATGGCGGATCTTACTGCCGGAGTAAACCAGATTATGAATCCTACAGCCTATGCTTCCGGAGCAGCTGTATTATTTGCAGAAGTAATCACGCCTCAGGGATGTGTAAGCGTAGCCAAAGTTACCCTGAATATCCATCCGGTTGTGGTTGTCACTGATGCTTCTTTAAGATCCTGTTTCCATGAGGACAATCCTTCACTAGGAACATTTAACCTGAGCAATGCAGCTGTAACCACCGTACTGGGAGCTACTAAAAAATATTACAAATCTCTGGCAGATGCTGTAAACGCTACCAATGAAATTACCAATTTCTTAACCTATGATGCTCCGACCGGTGTAGTATATGTTAAAGTGTTCAATGCACAGGGATGTTACTCAATTGCAAAAGTAACCCTTACTGTAATGGCACCTGTATTATCCAGCGTATTACAGGACAAAATCATCTGTATTGAAGACAAAACCACCCTCGATGCCGGACCTGGTTTCAATGGCTATGAATGGAGCACGGGAGCAACTACACAGGCTATCAATAATGTTGGCGTAGGAACATATTGGGTAAAACTGAAAACCGGAGACTGTATCGCCACTCAGCATGTAAAAGTATATGCTTCAGAGCAGCCGGTGGTGACCAGCATTGACATTTCAGGAAGTACGGTAAGCGTTTTTGTAAACGGAGGAACTCCACCTTACCAGTATTCAATGGATAATATACAATGGCAGGATTCCAACATATTTACCGGTGTAGCCAGAGGTGAAACTAAAATTTATGTAAAAGACAGCTATGATTGTGAACCTATCGAGATCAGCATCACGGTTCCTAATCTGATCAACGTGATCACTCCGAACGGGGACGGCGTAAATGATGCGATTGATTATTCTGCACTTTCCAATAAAAAGAATCTGGAAATCGGAATCTTCGACCGGTATGGATACAAACTTTTCCAGGCGGACAAATCCAACAGATATGTCTGGGACGGTACGACCAACGGAAGCAAGAAAGTTCCTACCGGAAACTACTGGTACTCTATCACATGGAATGAGAACAACAGCAAGAATACCCCTATTAAATTCTCAGGCTGGATCATGGTAAAGAACAGGGAATAAATTTAAACTGATTATTTTTTTTAATACCGGGATCACTCCATATCTGGAGTGATCCTTTTTTGTTTTTTACCTTAAAGGATATATTTTATCAATAAGGCACTTTATTCGCATTCAATTCTTAAATTTGTGTTATGAATTATTTGGAAGCTTTAAGCAGAAGATATTCTGTGAAAAAATTTAATCACGGGATTATTCCTCAGGACATCCTGCACAACATCCTTGAGTCGGGAAAGCTGGCTGCCAGTTCGCTTGGGCTGCAACCGTACAAAATTCTTGTGGTGGAAAGTGAGGCAATGAAGCAGAAGTTAATTCCGGCTTTCTATAATCCGTCCCAGATTTCCACCTGTTCACATCTTATTGTGATTATTTCAAAGAAATCGATCGAGGAAAATTATATTCACGGCTATTTTAATCACATTTCCGAGGTAAGGAAAACACCCATTGAAAACCTGGAACTTTTCAGAAAAAGCATTAATCAGCATATCACCCAAAAAACACAGGAGGAAATTTTCAACTGGGCAGAAAAACAATCCTACATCGTCCTTGCCAACCTGATGTACGCTGCAGCTATTGAAAATATAGATTCATGCCCTATGGAAGGCTTCCGGCAGGACCTCATCGAAGAAATCCTCGGCATCAATCCTGATACGGAAAAAGTAACGGTAACACTGGCTTTGGGCTACCGTTCCGAAGAAGATGCTTTTCAACACATGAAAAAAGTAAGAAAACCAAACGAAAAATTGTTTAAATTTATTTAATTATTTAAACGGTCGTACCTAAACCAAGCCTATGATAAAAGCGGATGTATTAGTAATTGGTTCCGGCATTTCGGGACTCTCCTATGCCATTAAAGTTTCTGAACAGCTTCCTGATGCCAGGATCATCATTGTAACAAAATCTGACGAAGACGAAAGCAACACCAAATACGCACAGGGCGGACTGGCCGTGGTTACCGATTTTAAAAACGATAATTTCGAAAAGCATATAGAAGACACCATGCGTGCCGGAGACGGAGAAAACAAACGTGACGTAGTAGAAATGGTGGTAAGGGAAGCCCCGACGAGATTTAATGAAATTGTGGAATGGGGAGCCAACTTCGATATGAAAAACGGTGAATTTGCCCTGGGAAGAGAAGGCGGACACACTGAAAACAGAATTGTACATCACAAAGATATTACAGGTTTCGAGATTGAGAGAGCGCTTCTGGAAACCGCCAATAACAGCCCCAACATTGAGATCCTTGATCATCATTACGTCATTGACATCATCACCCAGCATCATGTTCCGGGAAAAGAAGTAAGCGAAGGCGATATCAACTGCTACGGCGCTTACATTCTGGATGAAAAATCAAAGACCATAAAAAAAATCACTTCCAAAATAACTTTGGCAGCCACTGGTGGTGCGGGACATGTTTACAAAAACACAACGAATCCTACCATTGCTACCGGAGACGGAATTGCTTTTGTAGCACGGGCAAAAGGCAAAGTATCCAATATGCAGTACTACCAGTTTCACCCTACGGCGCTGTACAGCAAGATCAACGGAATGCTTTTCCTTATATCTGAGGCTGTACGGGGTGATGGCGCGAAATTAAGGACAAAGAAAGGTGAAAAGTTCATGCATAAATATGATGAGCGCGAAGAATTAGCGTCAAGGGATATTGTCGCACGCGCCATTGATAACGAAATGAAAATTTCCGGTGACGAATATGCCGGTCTCGACTGCCGCGATATGAACCAGGAAAAATTTCTTGAACACTTTCCCAATATCTATAAGAAATGTAAAGAGGAAGGAATTGATCCTTTCACCCAGCTGATTCCAATAGTACCGGCCTGCCATTACCTGATGGGCGGCATAGAAGTAGACCGGGACGGCCAGTCTTCCATACGCAATCTTTTTGCCGTGGGAGAATGCACCAATTCAGGATTACACGGAGCCAACAGGCTTGCTTCCAACTCTCTGCTGGAAGGCCTGGTTTTCGGACATAATGCAGCTATAAAAACCGTCGCTCTTCTCAATGAAAATAATTTTAATTTCGATGACCTGAAAGCCGTTCCGGAATGGAATGAAGAAGGCATGAAGATCATGGATGAAATGGTGATCGTGAGTTACCTCAGAAAACAGCTTCAGGAGATGATGAGTGATCTGGTAGGTATCGTGAGGAGCAACAGACGTCTGAATATGGCTCTTCAGAAGCATCAGGAAATTGCAGCGGCAGTGGACGAAATTTATCACTATTCCATTCTGTCACCTCAGCTGTCTGAACTGAGAAATTTAACAACCGTTGCCCACCTTATCATTACCCAGTCTATGGAAATGACGGAAAATAAAGGAGCATTTTATAATAAAGATCTAGTCTAAAAGCACTTACTCATGAAAAGACCAAGCTACGTTACCGATAAAGTATTAAAAACATTCATCAAAAACGCCCTGGAAGAAGACATTCAGGATGGTGATCAATCTACCCTTTCCACCATTCCGGCTGATCTGAAGCAGAGTGCTAAACTTCTCGTAAAGCAGGACTGCATTTTAGCCGGTGTTGAACTCGCGGAAATCATTTTTAAAACTTTTGATAAAGATCTGAAAGTTGAAGTTTTTATCAAAGACGGATCTGCCGCGAAAGTTGGAGATATAGCTTTAATTGTTACCGGAAGCGCAAGATCTATTCTTTCAACAGAAAGACTTATCCTGAACTGTATGCAGAGGATGAGCGGTATTGCTACCCTCACCCACGACTGGGACTCCCGCCTGGTGGGAAGCAAAACAAAACTTCTGGACACCAGAAAAACCACTCCTAACTTCAGGGTATGCGAAAAATGGGCTGTTGCTATAGGCGGCGGAACCAACCACAGATACGGTCTGTATGACATGATCATGCTTAAAGATAATCACATTGATTATAACGGAAGTATTACAAATGCCGTAAAAATGGCCAAAGACTACGTTAAAAAGAATAAGAAAAAACTGAAGATTGAGGTAGAGACCAGAAATCTTGAAGAAGTTAAAGAAGCCCTTAAAGCAAAAGCAGACAGAATCATGCTTGATAATATGAATGTTGGTATGATGAAACAGGCAGTTGAACTCATTAATGGTGCTTGTGAGTCTGAAGCATCAGGAGGAATTACCCGTGATATGTTAAAAGAAATAGCCTCTACGGGCGTCACCTACATCTCTGCAGGAGCCCTTACCCACTCCGCCGAAAATATCGATTTGAGTCTCAAAGCCGTGAAATAGCGTTGTATTTTTAATAAAAACAACCCCTTTTTGTTAAAAACTCAATAATATGATTTTCTTCATATGAAAATTCGTTTTTTATTCACATAACTGAAAATCAGTAAGTTAAATCTTATTAAGATTGAATAAAAATTAACATTGAGTTAATATTAGTTAAATTTTATTTCGCGAATTTTGCAGAAAATTAAATCTAACTATTACTCACGATTATGAAATTAATCAACAAATCGATGCTATCTGCAGTGATTACTTTATCTACAGCTAGTGTTTATTATGCTCAAGAAGTTCAGGATACAGTGAAAGCTAAATCCAATGACATTGAACAAGTTGTAATCACTGGTGTTGCTGATATTGCTAAAGATAGAAAAACACCGGTAGCAGTTTCAACCATTAAGGAAGCACAAATCGTACAACGATTAGGAAACCAGGAATTTCCTGAGATCTTAAACTCTACTCCTTCCATCTATGCCACAAAAGGTGGTGGTGGTTTTGGGGACGGGCGTGTCAATATTCGTGGTTTTGATACAAACAACACAGCAGTAATGATCAACGGTGTTCCCGTAAACGATATGGAAGGGGGTACAGTTTACTGGTCAAACTGGCTTGGTTTATCCGATGTTACTTCTGCAATGCAGGTTCAGAGAGGTTTAGGATCTTCTAAATTAGCAATTGCATCTATTGGAGGAACCATTAACGTTATCACAAGAGCTGCTGATAAAAAGAAAGAAGGAAATGTAACTTTAGGTCTTGGTAATGATGGATATCTTAAAACTTTATTCTCATATAACACAGGGAAATCAGCAAAAGGATGGTCTACTTCATTCTTAATGGCAAGAACTGCCGGAGCAACTTATATTGACGGTTCTGATTTTGAAGCATATAACTACTATTTTGCTTTAGGTTATCAGCCAAATAAAAAACACGATTTCCAGTTCACATTTACAGGTGCTCCTCAATGGCACAACCAAAACTTTAACGGAACTATTGCTACGTATTTAGATATGGGTGATGGTAAACTGGATAAAGTTTTCGGTGACGAACCAAACAGAAAATACAATTCCAACTGGGGATATATGAACGGAAGACAATATTCTCAATCTGTAAACTACTACAGTAAGCCGGTTGCATCCATTAACTGGGACTGGACTATGAGTGAGAAGTCTAAATTATCAACTGTTGTTTATGCTTCATGGGGACGTGGAGGTGGGACCGGAGTTATCGGATCTATTAACGGAACAAGCATCAACAGTCTTCCAAAAACTCAGGATGGTTTAATCCGTTTCGATGACATTGTTGCCTGGAACCAGGGACAAGCGGTACAATGGAACCCTTCTAATCCTGCTGCACCTATCAACAAGGTAAATGCTACACCTGGTGTTGCACAAAGAACTAACGGTTTGGTGAGAAGAGCTTCTGTAAACTCTCATGACTGGTATGGAATACTTTCCAATTTCCAACATAAAATCAATGATAACTGGAATTTCTCTGCCGGTTTTGACGGAAGATACTACTACGGATACCACCCGGGAGTTTTAACAGATCTTTGGGGGAATAGCAAATTCATTGAAAAAGACAACAAGAACAATCCAAATATGGATGTAAATCTTGTTTATGATCCGGTGCCTTCTGCAAATCCATTCGTAAAAGCAATAAAAGATAAAGACCAGCTTGTATACAGAAACTACAACGGAGAAGTTCTTTGGGGTGGTGTTTTCGGACAATTAGAGTATTCTAAGGATAACCTTTCTGCATTTATTCAGGGGTCTGCTTCTGAGCAAGGGTTTTCAAGAATTGACAACTGGATTATTGATGGTGTGACTGAGCAGTTAGGAGAAAAGGTTAACACAAAAACCAAAATGAAGTATCTGTTCGGGTATAACGCAAAAGCTGGTGTTAACTATAATATCAATGACAATCACAATGTATTTGTGAACGCCGGATACTATTCTAAGCAGCCTAACTTCTTTGCAGTTTTCCCTTATTCAGTTTCAGACGGTAGACAGACAGGTAACCAACAGGTGATCAACAAGGATCTTCAGAATGAAAAAATTGCTTCTGCAGAATTCGGTTACGGTTTCAGATCTTCTAAACTACGAGCAAACCTTAACCTTTACTATACTTCATGGGATGATAGATTCGTTCGTCTTACCAACCTTACTATTTACGGTCTGGAAAGAGCAACTGTTAGCTTAAACGGAGTAAAGCAGGTGCATATGGGAGCGGAACTGGAAATGTTCTACAAACCTCTTGATTTCCTAGAATTCAACGGAATGCTATCTATAGGTAACTGGAAATACAAAAACAACCCCACAGGTCTTTTAGTTGATGAAAACGGAGCTCCTATTGCCGGATCAAACGGAAGAAACGAAGTTACATTAGCTCTGGATGGTCTTAAAGTATCTGATGCAGCACAAACAACAGCTGCTATTGGAGCTACTGTAAAACCAGTTAAAAATCTTGACATTTACGGAACATGGAGATATTATGACAACCTATACGGAACATTCAGTATCAACAGTGGTTTCATCATTGGAGAAAATGGACAGATTCCTGCAGCAAGAGCTGAGAAAGGTTCTCTAAAAGCACCTTCTTATAACCTGACTGATGTGGGAGCATCTTATACATTTAATATGAGAAACGGACAGAAATTGATCCTGACAGCCAATGTTTATAACTTATTTGATGCTACGTACATTTCAGATTTAAGATCTTCAAACAAGAAAACGATTTCTGATTACAAAGATGTTCCAGGTGGACAGACTGCTCAACAGCAACTAGACGCCTATAATGCAAACCCTAGCAACTTCTACAAAGGTTTGGATGTTAGCAACAACGTTTATTTCGGATTCGGAAGAACTTGGTCTGCTTCACTTTCTTACAGATTCTAATAAGATCACAAGAACAGATTTTATAAATATCTATCCCGGCTTTTCGCCGGGATTTTTTATTTTTATAAAAACAATTCATGGAAGAAGCACTCGAAGTCTTTTTAAACCACTGGAAAAGTAAAAAGTCTGTCATTGGCATTCTGCTTACCGGAAGCTATGCAGTAGGATTACAGAATAAAAATTCGGATATTGATATCCGGATTATATTTAATCAAACCCAAACAAAAACCTTAAAAGGCCTCACCACTATCAATGGTTATACATTTTCTTATCTCGGAAGAAGCTCAGATTCTGTTAAAAGAAAATTCAACAGTGAATTTATCAGCAGGCAGAAATTTGAAGCTTATATTTTCAACATTGGTAAAATTCTATATGATCCTAAGAGTACCATTACAGAACTGCAAGACCTTGCGGCAACCTATGTTGCCACTCCCTTTTTTAAAAAATTAAATATAAAAAGTGAAGTGAAGGCCGGACTGTACGGGTTGTATAACCATAAAAATCATTTGATCTCCATTGACGAAGAATCACCGTTTTTTCATTACCATTATTATGTATTTCTAAAAAAAGTGCTTTTCTATTATTCTTCCTATCTGGGATATGAATCATTTTTAGACACAAAAACAGAAAAAGTTCTATGCGACCCAGGCTACAGGGCTGCCTATCACTGGGAAGATTTTCCGGATAAAGATTTTGTAAAATTGTGGATTTCAGGCATTGATCCTAAAAAAATCAGCAAAAACACAGCAAAAACAATTTATCACCACATAGAGAGCAAAATAGAAAAAATCAATGAAGAAAATTTTAAAACACACTGGTTGGAGTCTTAATTTTTACTACTTTAGAGACAAATAAATTTAAAATTTTAACCCATGAACAAAAAGAAATTAATTTTAAAAAAAACAAAAATCTCTAAACTCAACACCAACATCCTAGACAGAAATCAAAAAGTAAACATCAAAGGCGGAGACGTTCTGCAGCCTAATACGCATCCTACACCAGTAGTGGGAGGTGACGGCGGCTCTGCTCATGGCGCCTGGTACCACGAAGGATACGATGCCCAGACCAACGCTATTCATGGACCAACATGCTACTACGACTGTGGATCATAACGGTCTTATTTAACCGTCTAAATACTTATCAAACCATAACCTTATAAATTACTATGAAAAAGAAATTAACACTAAAAAAAACAAAGATCTCGAAACTTAATTTTACCCCGTTAAGCAGAAGTCTGAAGGAAAATATTAAAGGTGGTGACGTAGTTCAGCCGAATACACACCCAACCCCTGTAATAGGAACTGAAAATGCTTCCGGCCAGGGATATTGGCAGCATGCAAGCTATGATACGCAAGGTAATGCTATCCATAGTGAGGAATGCTACTATGTGTGTGTATCTTAGGCCTTATCTTTAAAAATTACAGCCATAGTAAAGTGAATTTTACTATGGCTTTTTATTCAACAGACTTTCATGCTTTCAGCTCAACTCATAAAAGACCTTGATCAAAAATTACACGATATTTACATCCATCTGGGAAATCATTATACACAATATAACAGGATAGGAGCACTCAATGGACTGGCCGGAATTGCTCTTTTCCAGTTTTACTGCGAAGAAAGTCTGGGCTTGTCTTCCGATAATGGTATTAATACTATCAATTTCTGCATCGAAAAAATAAACAATGGACAGTTTTCCGCTTCCTACTGTAACGGCCTGGCCGGCTTTGCCTGGCTTCTGAATCATCTGGAGGAGAACGGTTTTGCAGACAAGGATGAATTTTCCTCAATATTATCAGTGACAGACACCCATATCGAAAATCACCTGCAGCAATGTATACTGAATGGTAATTACGACTTTTTTCATGGCGCCCTGGGAGCGGTCTTCTACCTTCTAAAAAGATCCGGAAGCAACAGAGACTATGAGAATTCAATTTCTTTACTATTTTCAAAACTTCCTGATCTGTATACCACAATCAGTGATTACGATCTTTGCAAATTTGCCGTTTCAGAAACCGTAGGGGGAAAGCTGAAAAAAATGCTTCATCTGGGCCCGGCTCACGGGATTGCAGGCCTTACTGCCATACTCAGCCTGACTTACGACAAAGGGTATTTCCGGGAACAATCCCTGGAATGGGTCAATACTTTTGTCCGGTTCCTTTTGGAATCCGAAATGCCACCAGATTCCGTCTCTCAATTTCCCATGTGGACCGATCTGGAAACTAAAGAAAAAGCATTCAGCAGCCTGAGCTGGTGTTCAGGAGATACGGGGATAGGAGCAGCCCTGCTCAACGCCTCAGATATAACGGGACATTCAACATGGAAGGATCAGTCAGTCGCTATTTTGAAAAAAGCATCCGGGAGAAGAGAAATAGAACAATCGATGATCAAAGGCTACGGAATATGTCATGGCTACTTCGGTGCTTCAAGGATTTTTTCAAGAGCAAACGCAGCAAACCCATCATGGGAACTTAAAGAAGCCTCTCATTATTGGCTCAAAAAAGGTATGGATGCACTGACCATAACAGACGAATCCCCACTGAGTATTCTTAACGGATTGGCAGGAGCCGGGCTTGTAATGCTGGATTTCCAACAAAATAAATTTGGCAGCTGGGATGAATGCCTATTAATTTCATAAATAAAAATTCTAATGAGTAAGTTTCCTTATAAGGTTTTAGATCAATATGTTTTAAGGACTCCTTCGAAACCTCTTAATATATTGACAACCCTTTTTCAGGATAAAGATATTTCCGAAAAGCAGTTAAAGGATGTAGCAGGTGATCCTTTTTTTCAGGAAGCCTTATTCCTGGCATCACCATTACTGTATGACACCCTTTTAAAATGGCTCGAAGGAAATTTAAATAAAGACAAAGAAGAAAAATTAAAAATATCTTTGCTTAAATACATCAGCAGGATGTCTTCACGCTGCACTCCGTTCGGCTTATTTGCCGGTTATTCATTGGGACAGCTGGAAGATCATCACGAAATAGAAATAAATGAAGAGCATCAATATCTAAGGTATACAAGACTGGATATGCAGTACCTCCTCACCTTTTCCCAGTACATATCCACCGATAAAAAGCTGCGGAATCATTTCAGCTATCACCTCAACACCAGCATTTATAAAACAGGAAATCAATACAGATATATAGAATACACCTATCCCGGCGGGCTGCAGAGGGTTCATCATATTGAAGCCGTTGATAGCAGTCCTTATTTAGAGCATATTTTCAGTAAAGCCTCCGGTGGAACAACAATCAAAGCATTAGCCGATGAACTTGTGCAGTACGACCCAGAGATCAACCCTAAAGAAGCCCGGAGATTCATTACGGAGCTCATAGATAATCAACTGCTCATCAGTAACATCAGCGGTTCATCTGTAGGAGAGGATTATTTCACGTCTATCACCCGTGTACTTTCTTCCGCGCAAAATAGTTACAGTGAAAACTTTACGGAAATAAGCAAAGGGCTTTCTCAGCTGGATACAAAAATTCCAAACCCCATCAGCTCATATTATACACTAAAAGATAAGATTGATGAGTTGGGCGTAAAAACGGACCGTAAATACCTTTTCCAGACAGATCTGTCCGTCACTGCACAAAAAAACATGCTGGATAAAAGAATTATAAAAGATCTCCAGGACGGACTGGACATGCTCAATAAGCTATCGTACATTTCGGAAAAGAAGGACAGTCCTTTGCTGGAAAACTTTATTACAAAATTCAAAAAAAGATATGAAGACCGGGAAATACCCTTGCCTATTGCATTGGATAACGAAATGGGAATCGGCTTCGGAATACACAACCAAATTATTCCCGGAAACCATTTCCTGGAAAACCTTCACTTACCACTACAAAGGAAAAGAAAAGAGGAAATAAAATGGAATGCGGCCAGTACACTTCTTCACAATAAGATCACTGAAGCCCTCAGAAAGAATTTAAAAGTAATTACCCTCAACTCTGCCGATATTGCGGAAAATACGGATGAAATGTGGAACGATATTCACGATACGTTTTCTCTGATGGTAGAAATTGTACATACTGATCAGCAGCAGAAAATCTTTTTCCATGGATTCAGCGGGGCAAGCGGGGCTAATTTATTTGGCCGGTTCTGTTCGTCAGATTCTTCATTGAAAGAACATACCCAACATATTATTGATATCGAAAAGGAAATAAGAAAGAACTCTGTTATTGCGGAAATATCCCATATCCCCGAATCAAGGATAGGAAACGTCATCTGCCGTCCCAGCTTTGCAGATTATGAGATCCCCTACCTGTCAAGATCTGAAAAAGAGGCTAAATTTCAGATAAGCCCTGCTGATCTGATGGTTTCCGTACGAAATAATAAAGTAGTATTACGATCAAAAAAATTGAACAAATATATCATTCCACGGCTTACTACTGCTCATAATTTCAGCAGCAATTCACTGCCGGTCTACCATTTTCTATGCGAACTGCAGAGTCAGGGAAGCCGGTACGGGCTTGGCCTGAACCTGGGCCAAATGGAAAAAAAATACAAATACATTCCCCGGATAGAATACAAACAATGCATCCTGAAAGCTGCCACCTGGAATCTCAGCAAAGAAGATCTTTCCATTTTCACCAAAAAATATGCTTCGGATGAAGAGCTTTTTGATCTGATGCAGGAAACACGCAAGGAATGGAATCTCCCCCAATATATTGTATTTGCAGAACATGACAATGATCTACTCATCAACCTTGACAATATCAGCAGTATAAAAATGCTGGCAGACACCATTGGAAACCGGGAAAGCTTCACACTCAAAGAATTTCTGTATACGGATGAAGAACAGCTGGTGAAAAGAAACGGAAACAGCTTTACCAACCAGTTTGTCTTTACCTTTTATAATAACCAAAAACTTTCTGCCATCAAAAATGCAAAATAATATTCAGCGGATTTTTTCCCCAGGTGACCAATGGCTTTATTATAATATATTCTGCGGATATCATGCTGCCGATTCCATTTTAACTGACCATCTCAGTTCTTTAAGCGAATCATTGCTGTCTGAAGGCCTGATCGATCAGTGGTTTTTTATACGGTATAATGACCCTTCCTATCATATCAGGTACAGGGTAAGGCTAAAAGACCAGAACCATGTAGGCTTAATCATAAACACCCTGAACGGATTGCTGAAGAACCTGGTTTCGGACGAGTACATCTGGAAATTACAGATTGACACTTACACAAGAGAGATTGAAAGATATGGCACCTCCAGTATGGAAACGGCAGAAAAAATCTTCTTTTATGACAGCAGGAATATCATAAACATCCTCTCTTCCCTTAATGAAGATCAGGAAAACATCCGCAGCTTGTGGGCACTAAAGCTGATTGATTTTTATTTATCTGTTTTTAAATTTTCACTCGCAGAAAAATTAGCATTTACGGAGAAACTAAGAAATTATTTTTACGGCGAGTTCAGGATTGATAAAAACACCAAGAAACAATTTGATAAGCTCTATACTGAAAACAAGCAGGTAATTGATGCATTTTTAAATAAAAAAACAAACAGAATCAGCAAAACGCTCATGGCAGCAAGCGCTTCAGAAATCCTTCGCCTCAAAGAAAAAAAACTTCTTACTATAGATTTCCACAATTTAATGTCAAGTTTTATCCATATGTCCCTTAACAGGCTTTTTATAGGAGACAACAGGATGCATGAGCTGGTTTCCTATGATTTCATATGGAGATATTATAAAACGCAGCATTATTTCAATACAACCCCTGCCCATCATGAAAGCTGAAGAATATTATCATACTTTAAAAAATCATCTCCGGAAAAATGGGCATGCTTTTCCCGGTACAGGTTTAAACGGCAGATGCGCCATCGTCATTTTTATGTTTGAGTATTACAGGATCTCTTCAGACACGGAAGCCTATAATTACGGAATCGAGCTGCTGGAAGCAGAATTAAATGAAATAGACCTGATCACCAATATATCGCTGTATGATGGACTGTGCGGTATAGGCTGGGCCGTGCAGTACCTGTCCAAAGAAAATATGATTGACCTTGATGCAGATACCTACCTTCCCCAATATATAGAAAAACACCTGGAAAAATTCCGCGATTCCCAGATCAACTTCACACATCCCATACAGCTTGAGTATCTCAGCGATCTTCTATTTTATTTTGCCACCAGATTTTCGTTTACCCGAAGAAAGCTTCAAAAGAAAAAGTATTCCAACATCCTCAATCAGAACTTTATTATCCTTCACAATCAATTTCTGCAGATAGAAAAATACCATTCTTTACAACATCTGTCTTTTGAAAATATATTTCCTGTGGTAAGAGCTTGCGTATATGCTTATGAAATCGGCTTCAAATCTGCGCTGGTCCCTGTTCTGCTGCGAAAAGCCTTATCATGGCTCAAAGACCTGAAAACTCAGAAAAAACAAACCGTTTTCGAACAGTATATTTTAAAAAAAGCAACAAAATATGCTTCTTCTTCAAAACATACTGCAGGAAATTACACTATAAAATCTAAAATTCCTGAAAACAATGCCGAAACAGAGCAACACATTACAGGAATATGGAATACCAGCATCACCCATAATCTTATTCAAAATATGATTGCATTAAACCCGGAAAAAGACCTGGGATTAGAGTATATATTAGAATACCAGTATAATTCCTGATATTCCAGCCGGGATTTTTGTTATCTTTGTGTCTAGAAAAATAGAAAAAAATTGAATATGGATTTTTACAAAATTTTGCTTAGTGCACACAGAGGATTCGCATATCTCGAACTTCTTTTGGCCTCATTATTTATTATTGCACTTTTGGCGACAATGTTCGGCTTCAGTGGTAAAGTGAACAAATTTTTAAAGAAGATTACCCTCTTTACGATGATTTTCTTCCATGTTCAGTTTTTAATAGGAATTATTATGTTGGTGATTAATTTCACAAAGGGTCTTGATATGGGATCCGTAATGAAAAATGCCGACTTGAGATTCCAGTATGTGGAACACCCGTTTTCTATGTTGATCGCAGCCGTATTAATGACGATCATCAACAAAAAAGTGAAATCCAATGATACCATTTCTTTAGGAATTGTGATCATGGGTCTAATTGCGGTAGGTTTATTTGCATTCGCATTCCCTTGGACGAGAGTCTTTGGGGCTTAAAATATAAAATACAAGGTGGTCAGTAATGACGGATAACCTTGTGATCGTTTAACCTTAAATTTTTTATTAAATCAATGAAAGTAGCTGTAGTAGGTTCAACAGGAATGGTTGGACAAGTTATGCTTAAAGTTTTGGAGGAGAGAAACTTCCCTGTAACAGAATTAATTCCGGTAGCATCCGAAAGATCTGTAGGCAAGAAGGTGAAGTATAAACAGGAAGAATTTACGATTGTAAGCATGAAAGACGCTATAGCTGCCAAACCGGATATCGCCATTTTCTCTGCCGGAGGATCTACTTCTCTCGAATTCGCGCCTCTGTTTGCAGCAGCCGGAACCACAGTAATCGACAATTCTTCTGCATGGAGAATGGATCCTGACAAAAAGCTGGTGGTGCCGGAGATCAATGCTGATGTTCTGACCAAAGAGGATAAGATCATTGCGAATCCGAACTGCTCTACCATTCAGCTGGTCATGGTGCTGGGCCCATTGAATAAAAAATATGATCTGAAAAGAGTAATCGTTTCTACCTACCAGTCGGTAACAGGAACGGGAAAAGCTGCTGTAGACCAATTGAATGGAGAAATTAGCGGAAATGAAAATGTAGATAAGGTTTATCCTTACCAGATCTTCAAAAATGCGCTTCCGCATTGTGATGTGTTCAGTGATGATGATTACACGAAAGAAGAGATCAAATTAATGAAAGAACCTAAGAAAATTTTAGGGGATGATACGTTCAATCTTACCGCTACTGCTGTGAGGGTCCCTGTTCAGGGAGGCCATTCAGAAAGCGTGAATATTGAATTTGAAAACGAATTTGACCTTGATGAAGTAAGAAAAATCTTATCCGAAACCCCAGGCGTAGTGGTGGTAGACAACGTTAAAAACAACGAATATCCAATGCCGCTCTACTCTGAAGGGAAAGACGAAGTTTTCGTCGGCAGGATAAGACGCGATCTTTCACAGCCCAAAACGCTCAACCTCTGGATCGTAGCAGACAATCTGCGAAAAGGAGCCGCAACAAACGCTGTACAGATTGCAGAATACTTAGCAGCCCACAACTTAGTTTAAACTAACAAAATAAAAAAGAGTCTCAGAATTGAGATTCTTTTTTTTATCAAACTATGGACAACAAAAAGAAAAATACCACCAAAAACAAAATAGGATTCCAGAAGCTGATTGCCGCATTCGGGCTTATTCTGTTCATTGGAAAAATCATTGCCTGGAAGCTGACGAATTCCGATGCCGTGTTTTCCGATGCCATGGAAAGTATTGTGAATGTCATCAGCGCATTCATGGGATTGTATTCCCTTCACCTGGCTGCAAAACCTAAAGATGATGACCATCCTTACGGCCACGGAAAAGTAGAATTTGTAACCTCAGGTATCGAAGGCGCCCTGATCGCTATTGCCGGAATTATGATTATATATGAAGGCATCAACAGCCTTGTGGTAGGAAAAACCCTGAGCAAAATTGATCTCGGAATCTGGATTATTGCGGCAACCGCTGTGATTAACTATCTGCTTGGCTATATTTCCATTAAAAAAGGACAGGCGGAAAACTCTTTGGTCCTTGTTTCCTCGGGAAAACATCTCCAGTCCGATACGATCACTACGTTAGGCGTGGTGCTCAGTTTGATTATCGTGTACTTTACGAAGATTTACTGGCTGGATTCCGTTGTTGCCCTTATTTTTGGACTCTACATCATCTTTGTCGGTTATAAGATTGTCCGGAAGTCTTTAAGCGGTATTATGGATGAGCAGGATCCGGACCTCCTGAATCAGATTATCAGGGTTCTTGAAGAAAACAGAAGAACAGAATGGATAGATGTCCACAATATGAAAATCCAGCAGTTCGGGGCCAATCTTCATATCGATGCCCATATTACGTTGCCGTGGTATTACAGCCTTCGTGATGCCCACAACGAAATGGAAAAAATGATCATTGTTTTAGCTAAAAACACTAAAAGAAGTGTAGAATTCAATTTCCATATGGACGACTGTAAACCTGTCTCATGCTCTGTCTGCCAGATTAAAGATTGCCCTGTCCGCGAAAAAGATTTTGTAAAAAGAGTACAATGGACTCCGGAAAATGTAACCAGTGTGGATAAACATACCGCGGATTAGCCAATTCATAGATCAGCTTATTTGCCTATCTTTCCCCAGCAACTGCTTCCTGTAATAAAACATCGGAACAATCAAAAGAAGCGCCAGCGGCTGGATCACAAAACGCCTCATATAGAACGAAAAAAGATAGCCTATTTCAAAACGGTCATAGATACAGTAAAGATAAATCGGGAACGTAATAATGAAGATAATGGCAATCAGAAAAGCACTCTGAATTGTCCATTGCCTGTTTTTAAAAAGACATTGAATAATCAGGCATGAAAAGATCAGATTGAGGATAAACCTGAAAAGATGGCTTCCAATGAGTTTGCCCCATTCAAATGCCGGAAACGCGATATTTTTATTCGCTTCATGAAAATATTCAAGAAAAGGATCATAAAAAATTTGATCTTCAAGGATCCGTACACCTATCAGCCCGCAGATCCCTGCGATGACCAGAAGCCAGTTAAGAATTTTCATTTTTCAAAGCAAAGAATTTAATCCATACCAGCCAAAGAACCACCACAGTTCCATAAATTACCGCCGGGAAAATAAAATCATGAAATATTTTACCATATTCCATATAATCTCTCATCACAATATTTAAGCCCACGATACGGAGAAGGTTCATGATATACAGCAAAGCAAGACCCGCTAATGCAAAAAGAAATGTTTTTGCTGCTTTATAAAACGCAAATACAAAAGCGACAAACAGGATCATGACCGAAACCGCATTACAACCTTCCACCATTCTGGTCACATACATTTTATTCACATAAAACCAGACCTGTTCGTTTTTCGCATCGGCATACAGTAAAGTAGGATATCCTATCCCATTCTGAATAGATGCCACCTGATCTGCAATGAATCCGGAAAAAGGATCCAGTCCGCCGGCTTTGCTTCCATTCAGGTAAAACTGGTACCCAAAAAGCAGCACCAGATAGATAACAATGAACCTCAGCAAAATATGTAAAACCGGCTTAAAATCCTTTAGCATGATGCAAAGATAAAAAATAGACCGAAATTGAAGCCAACAAATTTGATTATGACAGATTTAGACACAAGATTTCAGACATCAGACATCAGATATCAGACGCAACAGCAAGTCATAACTCATAACCCATAACTCATAACTCTAAAACCCGAATTCCTCAACTTGCAACCGGCAACTCTCTGCTCTAAAACTCTAAAACCCTCCCACTCTCAAACTCCGAAACCCCCGCACTCAAAAATTTAGTATATTTGTTTCCATATTATGACTTCCGAAAACGCAAAACGATTTTTTGAAAAACATCTGGGTGAAAAATCTTCTGAGTTCATTACGCTGGCTCAAAGCGGTTCGGCGAGGATAAACTTCCTGGCTGTAGCTGATTCCGGGAAATACATTATCACCAGCAACGAAAACATTCCCGAAAACGAAAGCTTCCTGTATTATTCTGAAATTTTCTCTGAACTCGGACTTAATACGCCTGAGATTTTTGCCGTGTCTGAGGACAGGAAAATATATATCCAGGAGTTTCTCGGATCACAGACGCTTTCAGAAATCATTACTGAAGAAGGTCTTTCCGATGGTATAAAAACACTGGTAAAACAGACTTTAGAAAAGCTTTTCCAGCTTCAGGTCAGCACACAGGGGAAAATAGACTTCTCAAAAACTTTTGAATATGAAAGTTATGATGAGCTTCCCGTGATCCATGATCTTTATTATTTCAAAAATTTCGTAGCGGATGTTCTGGAACTGGAATACCGGAAATCAGTCCTGTTGAAAGAATTCAAACAGATTTCCCGGCTTATTGAAAGCCTTGAGCCCAAAGGAATAATGATCCGCGATTTTCAGGCACGGAATATTATGGTGAATGAAGATCGTAAAGTTTCGTTCATAGATTATCAATCTGCGATGAAAGGGCCGCTTATGTATGATGTAATATCTTTCCTTTTCCAGGCAAAAGCAGATTTCCCTGAAGATTTTAAAAATGAAATGCTCAATTACTATATTGAACAATTTAATAATGAAGAAGTTAAAATTCAACTAAAAAACTCGGCACAACCTATCCAGATGATGAGATTCCTGCAGGTATTGGGTGCATACGGCTTCAGAGGCCTGATCCAGAGAAAGCAGCATTTCATTTCAAGTTTAGAAAAAGGGATCCGGAATATCACAGAATTTGCCAATTCATGGGAACAGATGGATGACTTCCCGGAACTGAAAAAAGTGATAGAACAGTTATCTTCAGAAGAAGTGAAATTGAAAATCAATACTATTTTGAACCATTAAGATTCTTTTAAGGTTTTAAGAATATTAAGCTAGCTTATGACAAAAAAAGAAGTTACCCAACTATCATATGAAATTACGGGCTTTGCTATAAAAGTCCATAAAGCTCTTGGTCCTGGTCTTCTTGAAAGTGTTTATGAAGAATGTTTAAAAATTGAACTTATTAAAAACGGCTACGATGTAAAGCAACAGCTTTATACTTCTATCAACTATGAAGGAGTGGAAATTGAAACAAAGCTGGTTGTAGATTTACTTGTCAACGACTCTATTATTTTAGAATTAAAAGCTGTTGAAGAAATACTTCCTATCCATGAAGCACAACTGCTGACTTATATGAAAGTTCTCAAAAAACCTCAAGGCTTACTCATCAACTTCTTCACCAATAATATTACAAAATCTTTAAAACCTTTTATCAATGAATATTTCAGAGATCTTCCTGACTGAATTTTGATTTATCAAAATCTTAACTTATCTTAAAACCTTAAAAGAATCTTAATGGTTCAAAATAAAATATAAAGAACAATGCTACACATAGACATCCACAGCTTTTCATACAAAAAAGGAGGAATTCCCAAAGATCATTCCGGAAACGGCGGAGGCTTCACCTTCGACTGCAGGGGAATCCTGAACCCGGGAAGAATTGAAGAATATAAAGCACAGACCGGAAATGACATCGGCGTACAGGAATACCTTGAAACCAAGACTGAAATGCCTAAATTCCTGGAGCTGGTAAAATCCATTATCTCCATTAATATTGATAACTATCTGGAAAGAGGTTTTGAAGATCTGCAGATCAGTTTCGGATGTACAGGAGGACAGCACAGGTCTGTATATTCCGCCATTAAAATTGCCCAGTTCATCAAAGAAAAATACCCTGAAGGAATAGAAATAAGCCTTCACCATGATGAGCAGCACCAACTGAACATGAATAATGGGTAATGAACAATAAGTAATATTTTACTTTATGCTCAACTCTTACATTACTCATTACTTATCACCCATTACCTATACTATATGAAGGCTTTAATTTTCGCAGCCGGAAAAGGCACAAGGCTGAAACCATTCACAGATCATCATCCAAAAGCATTGGCCAAAGTAAACGGCATTCCGCTTTTGGAAAGAAATATCAATTATCTCAAAAGCTTCGGAATAAAAGATTTTGTCATCAATATTCATCATTTTGGGAATCAGATTGTTGATTTTTTAAATAAAAACAGTAATTTCGGATGCAACATAGAGATTTCAGATGAATCCAATGAGCTGCTGGAAACCGGTGGCGGCTTGGTTTTTGCTAGAAAATTCTTCGATCATGGGGAAGATTTTCTGATCATGAACGCTGATATTCTAACGAATATCAATATTGATGCCTTTGTTGCCTATCATCAGAATATAAAAGATTTCGCTACTTTAGCGGTTTCAGACAGGGACAGCTCAAGAAAACTGCTTTTCAATGATGAGATGGTTTTGAGAGGATGGCTGAATGTACAGTCTGGTGAGCAAAGGCTAGCAGAGTTCAATAAAGGCTTTAAAGCACTTGCCTTCAGCGGCGTTCACTGCATCAACCCTGTTATCTTTGAAAAAATAAAAAGAACCGGCAAATTTTCTGTTATGGAGGAATATCTGGACCTGATGCAGACTGAGCATATCCACGGATTTGTGCACGACAGTATTCTGGTGGATGTAGGAAGACCTGAATCCGTAATAGAGGCCGAAAAACATTTTAAATAATTTTTGCAATGGAAATGGATGGAGCAAGGGATGAAAGTCTGGTAAATCCGGCCCTTGATATTAATGAAACAAAACTTCACAACAGTCTCAGACAGAAAACCTGGGACGAGACCATCACCAAAGACAGCTGGATGGTTTTCAAAGTGATGGCGGAATTTGTAGACGGATATGAAAAGCTGGCCAAGATAGGCCCATGTGTTTCCATATTCGGGTCTGCAAGGCTGAAACCTGAAAGTAAATACTACGAAATGGCCGTGGAAATTGCCGAAAAGATCACCAAACTGGGCTTTGGAATTATTACCGGAGGTGGCCCGGGCATTATGGAGGCGGGAAATAAAGGGGCTTTCAATGCGCAGGGAAGATCCATCGGGCTTAATATTGACCTGCCGTTTGAACAACATTTTAACCCTTATATCAATAAGTCCTATTCCATGAATTTCGATTACTTTTTCGTAAGGAAAGTAATGTTTGTGAAGTATTCCCAGGGGTTTGTCGTAATGCCGGGAGGTTTTGGCACCCTGGATGAGCTTACGGAAGCTATGACGCTGATTCAAACGAATAAGATAGGAAAATTCCCGATCGTTCTGGTAGGAAGCGAGTTCTGGGGAGGATTGCTGGATTGGTTCAAAGCAACCCTGTTAAAAGAAGGGATGATTGCTGAAGATGATCTGGACTTATACCGTGTGGTAGATACGGCTGATGAAGCAGTGGCCCATATTAAAGCATTTTACGATAAATATTCGGTGAATGTAAATTTCTAATTGGCATATTATTTGTGACCTATATAAAGCAAGTATGATTGTAAATCTATTAATTAAGATGAAAAAACTTTTATATATATCAGGAATTTTAACATTTTTTGTGTTAATGAGTTTTATGTATGTAGACTTTTTCTCTTCAATGACAAAGGTGGATTATATAGATGGAAGTAAAACATTGAAGTTTACCACAAAAATGAATACCAACCATATTTCTGATGCTATTAAAATCAATCCGAATACAGCAGGATTTGAAGCAGAGGTTAAAAAATATGTGAACAATAATTTTGATGTGTACGTCAATGGCTCTGCGAAAACTATAACTTTCACGGGAAGTCAGGTAAGTGGAGAAACAGTATGGGTATATTTTGAAACCGGAGGAGTATCGGACATCAATACCATAAAGATTAAAAATACGATTCTTTTAAGCACTTTTCCTAAGCAGAGTAACGTTGTAAGTATTGCTTACAAAGGGAACCTGAAAGTAATGAATTTCCAGCGGGGAAAAGAAGTGAATGAAGTTTCGTTCTAAACAGAATAATTTTTAAAGTATAAACCACTGCAGACGCGGTGGTTTTTTTTTGGCTTTTTTACTCAGGATTAAAAATGATCCGGCCATTCAACAATGGAATGTATGAGATGAAGTACCATTCCCCTTTTGAAACAATTAATGATCTCCAAATCCTTATATAAATCATAAGCCGCTTTTCATGGACTTCTCCTGTAGAAAAAGCGAGGTTTACATTACATAAGATGATTTTAAATTACTAAGCGTCTAAAATTCCTAAAGTAACTCCATAAAAAAGGCTGCCTTAAAAGACAGCCAATTATAATATATCAATAATGATTAGTTACCAACAACTTTCACATTATCAAGCTCCCATGTGGCAGCACCTGACGTTGTAGAAGTATATTTAAATGCTATACGAACACTCTTGTTTACGAAAGCATTCAGACTGATATCTCCTGAATTCGTCCACGTGTTAAATGCGGTATTGTTTGGATCCATAATAGCTGATAGAGGTGTCCATGCCGTTGTAGTAGGATCACCGGTATAAGTATCTGTTACAAAAACTTCAAGAACATTTCCGGCATATCTTACATCAGTTTCGAAAGATAATACGGCGGAAGTAAACCCGTTTAATGAAATAGGTTTAGAAATCAGCCAGTCTTCATTCACCTGGTTTGTTCCTGCAAATCCGTTCATCACTACACATGGTTTTGGATTTCCAAATTGCTGGATATTCCATACCTGCGCTCCTGTTACACTTACAGCATCCCAATTATCCGCAAGATTTCCATCGAAGCCTTCAAAAAAGAATCTTTTCCCTGTAAAGTTTACATCTTTAAGATTTCTGATCAGCATCTGCCATGAAGAATTATAACGGCTCACCACGAAAGTAAGATCTCCCTTACCCTCAGGAATTAATGTAGAACCAAAAGTAGAAAACCCGGAGTTTCTGATAACCGTAGCATTTCCAGCCTGATCAACGATTCCTCTGTCACTATCTACACCTGCTCCGGCAACATAATCTATGTACTTTTTACCTAGTTCTCCTGCTGAGAATTGTACGTTTGGTACTTTTACCAAAGTATTGATGTACTTTTCATCCATAGCTACTTTAAGTGTAGGCAATTCTGTAGGCTTTAAAACCGCAATATCAAGACCGCTGCCATTGCAAACACCTGCAATATATCTGCTCACCAAAGATCCCGGAACCCTTCCGATAGCATATACAGGATCTACAGAACCTATTTTTACAGATCCTCTATCTGTTCCTAATCTTAAACCTTTCGCATTAATTCTGATGTGTGCACCAACCGGAAAATCTGCATAGTTACTTGATCTGTCCACTTCTATCTGAAGACCTGCCGTTGGATTTTCAGGTTTATCCTGGAATGAAATTGTTTTATAGAAGTTTCCACTTTCATCAGAAGAAACCACATATCCGTCAAAAATCTGATCGGTACCTATATAAATATATCCCGAAGCAGGAGCCTGAGCTTTGAAATCTGCCATGGTCATATTGGTGGCGGGAAACTTATTTTCACATTTAATAGGTGGCGTCTCCCATTCGTCTTTCTGCACACAAGATGTAATAGAAATAGCAGCCAAAGCAATTCCTGTTACTAAACTTAAGTATTTTTTTATAGTATTCATCTTAAATCGTTTTAATTAAAGTAGTTATTAGAATCTGAATTGTAGGTTTACGAAGTATGATCTTCCCTGAGTATACCAGTATTTTGGTCCGAATAGGGTAAATTCTCTGTCTGCATCCTGCACAAAATCAGGGAATTTTGCATTTCTGGTCTGTTCAAATCCTCCTGTAATAAATTTTCTGTTGTTTAAAATATTATTCACGGTCCCGGAAATCAAAACATAGTATTTACCAATCACCCATGATTTACCTGCATTGGCATTAAGAAAGAATGAAGAAGGCAATCTTGTAGGCTCCAATACTCTTCTAAGCTCAGATTCGGTAAGGTTAGAATATGGCGTTCCGGAGTTATTATTCTGAACAAAACTTTCTGTTCTGATCAAAGCAGAAGGATCAAGGAAATTTTCATCAAAATAGTTCCAGTTTGCTCCTACCCACCAGTATTTCGGGTTATTATAACGGAAGCCAAGGGAGAACGCCTGCTGCGGAGTTCCTCCCTGACGGTAATTCCTGATATAAGATTTTCCAAGGTTCAGGTAAGAAAGTCCGTTTGAGAAAGTTCCTGTAGCATCAGATGCAAAATAGGTGGTCGGATCATTTTTATAGGTATACTGACCCAAGCTGGCTAAAGCCTGAACAGATAAGGTAGGAAGTACTTTCAAATCAACCCCTAATTCCAATCCCATATTTCTTTTCTTAACATCTGTCATTACCTGAGTAACAAAAGCACTCTGAACAATAGTCTGATCTCCCTGGTCATCTGAGTTACTTAACTGAATTCCATCCGCAAAAAATCTCTGAACCGTGGTTTCATTATCTGTGTCAACCAAATATCCGGTTAGCCTTAATTTCAGGAAAGGAGTAGAAATCACGTAGCTTAGATCATTTGCATTAACAACCATGTTCTTTACGTTAGGAGCAGTAGAGCCGTTCACACGCGGATTAATGAATAAATCCTCAAGATAAGGTGCCTGAGAATAATATGCTCCATTATACACAATGAAATTTCTACCATTTAATCTATAGATCGCCTGTCCTTTTAAGCCATAGTTCCAGTAGTTGTAATCAGATCCTTTTCCATAAGAATCCTTATATAGATAATGATTAAACAATCCTTCTCTGCTGGAAGAAGAATATCCTGCCATGGCAGAAATAAATACGTCAAAAGCTCCTGTTGAAAACTTCACTCCCGGATTTATCTTTACTTCCTGTCTTCTGAAGATATAATCATAACCCATTTTATCGCCTACTCTTTTCGTAACATTTTCTTCACCTTCATTGAACAGACCGGATTTTCCAGGCTGGTTTGTGGCTGCAAACGGGTCTCTGTTTAATACGAAATCAGCACCGAGAAGATCGTTTACTTCTCTATATTGTTCAGAACGGTAATTCTGATAAGATACGTTAAGTAAGAATTTAGTCGTATCATTAAAGTTGTGAATGAAGTGAGTAGCTGCGTTCCATATTTTATCATCACTTACATCGTTTACCAGGTAGTATAATGCTCTTTTACCAACCTGCCCGTAGTAGTTTCCGGCCGGTTGCTGCATATTTCTCCTGTACAGTCTGTCCCAGTTTAATTGAGTTACATTAGCATCTCCGGACTGCCAGCCTGCTAAAGATGTTCTGTACGCATCCTGAGCGGTCGTCATTGATCCGTCCGGGTTGTGTACGGAAGCATTAGGATCTAAAGAATCGTAGTAACTCGGAAGATTTCTATAATAGGTAGGAGATGGATTTTGTACATTCTGCCAGTCCAGACGTGAGCCTTTGTCTTTTCCGAATTGGTATGATACTGAGGTCCAAAGTGAAGAATTTTTGTTGATTTTCCAGAAATCCTGAATCTGGAAGATAGGCTGAAAACCTTTTCTTACTCTTTCGCTTCTCTGCTCTCCATCCTGATAACCCCAATACGAGTTATAATGCACCCCTCTGTAGTCATACACTTCCTGAGTGCTTGGGCTTGAAGTAGACCTTCTGTAAGGGGCCCCGATGAAGTTGAATGTCATTGTATGTTTATCGCTAAACTTTTTCTCAATTCCCAGATAGGTTCCATAGGCATCGTAGAAAGTTCCTTCCTGGATTCCTTCTTCCGCCCATCTTCTCGCTCCCATTACGGTAAACGCCCATCCTTTATTGCTCATCCCTGATGAGTAACGTAAAGAAGTTCTGTTTCTGTAGTTTCTGTTAGTCAGGGATTGCGTAAACTGGAATCCTTTTCTGTACTCGCTTGCTTTTGTATTTTTGTAAACAACAGAGCTGTTTCCTCCAAAAGCATATTCAGACGGTGAATGGTTGGATGCAATTTCCGGATATCTGGTAATCTCATTTAATCCACCCCAGTTTCCGAAATCAACGTTACCATTATCAGACTTGATCATGGAAACCCCGTTAAGCATCGTTTCTCCAAATCTTCCATCTATACCACGGGGACGGAACCAGTAAAATCCTAAGTCAAACGCTGCAATTCTGCTGAAGATGTCCTGGGAAGACTGCAGTAAACCTACTGTAGAAGCCTGACCGCTATTGCTGTCTTCATCATCTCCGTCACTGTCGATGATCGCTAATCCCTGATCTGCGCTCGTAAGAGCAGAATAAAGGGTAATAGTCCCTAGGTCCTTTCTTTTCTCATTTGTTACGTCAAACTCCATCATTTTGGTTTCGAAGTTTGGTTTCGTAATCATAATTTGATAATGGCCCGGCTGCAGGTCTACAAACTGGAAATATCCGATTTTGTCCGCCGTTACATCATTCTCACTCCCTTTAAGATCTACTTCCGCCTTTTCAACAGGCTTTCCTTCGGCATCCTTAAGATACGCAAACACAGTAGTCTGCGCAAAATAGAATGATGCAGGAAGCAAAGTAAATAAAGAGACCAATGATAATTTTTTAATCATGAGTATATTATTTTTTTTAATACTTTTCTTCTTAATTTTCAACGTTTTAAAAGTTGGGGGCACAAATTTAGTCAAATTTTGTAATTCTCCACTTTTTTAACATTATTTTTTCTTAACATTGCATCCTTTTAAGATTCATTATATAAGAGAATTATTTTATATTGTTTTAAATTTACAAATATTTAAAATGGCTTGAATTAAAAAAAGGTAAATTTGTCGTTTAATTAATTTTAATACTCAATAGGATGAAGAGATTTATGAGTTTTATGGCCATCATATTTTCGGTAATGGCTTTTGCACAACAGGGGAAACTGAGAAAAGTGGCTGCTGTAGGCTTTTTGAATGTGGAAAACCTTTGGGACACCATCCGTTCTGCTGATTATATTGATGGAACCAAGGACATCCATAATCCGGCTTTCCACAGAAGTATCCCTATTGACTCCATCCAGTTCCTGGAAGCAGAAAAACATGATGGTCCTTGGAGCGATGGTGCTTTAATAGGTAAAAAAGTGGTGCGCTATCAAAGCGGTGCGGAAGAATTCACTCCGAAAAGTGCTAAAAACTATAATACTAGAATATATAAAGCCAAACTCGCCAATGAGGCCAAAGTAATCGCCGAGCTGGGTGCTCAATACACAAAAACCGCTCCTGCAGTGGTAGGCCTTATAGAAGTGGAAAACAGACAGGTAATTGAAGATCTGGTAAAGCAGCCTGCTCTTGCCAAATATGATTACGGAATTGTTCATTATAATTCATACGACTACAGAGGGATAGATGTAGCTTTGATTTATCAGAAAAGGAGATTCACGGTAACCAACTCTCTAAAGAAAGAACTGAAAGTGTTCGGGGATGATGGAAAAAGAGAATATACCAGAGATATTTTGGTTGTAACCGGTTTCCTTGACAATGAAAAGGTGGCTTTCTTTATGAATCACTGGCCTTCAAGAAGAGGGGGCGAAGCAGTTTCACTACCTAAAAGAAATGCTGCTGCCGCCTTACTGAAACAGCAGATGGACAGTATCAGGACAACAGATCCTACAACTAAGCTTTTTGCCATGGGCGACTTCAATGATGATCCTGTAAGCGCCAGTTTAAAGAACCATCTGAAAGCAGTGGCGAGTCCTAAAGATCTTACAGAAACTACACCGTATCTGAATCTGATGTATCCTTTATATAAGAAAGGAATTGCTTCACTGGCTTATCAGGATGCTCCAAACCTTTTTGACCAGATCATTGTTTCAAAGAATTTAATTTCTGATCAGGTTACCAAAGAATATTCCGTTTACAAAGCAGAAATCTTTGCACCGCCTTATTTAGTGAATAAGGAAGGGAATTACAAAGGTTATCCTTTCAGGTCCTGGAACGGGGATCAGTTTACAGGAGGATACAGTGATCACTTCCCGGCATTTGTTATTCTTCAGAAAGAACCATAAAAAACAAACTTAGGCACTCATTTTGAGTGCTTTTTTATTATAATATGTACGGTATGAAAAATCTTATGATACTATTTCTCTTCGCTTGTATTCCTTTCAGCTGTTTTTCCCAGGACAACACGAAGAAGGATGAAGAGAAATCAGAAATGAAGCCGTCTAAAAATGATGACGGCGAGTGGGATCTTACGGTAATCGATACCCAATTCGATTACTTTCTGAATGCAGTAGCCAAGCCAATGAGCCAATACTCGGAATCTTATCTTAAAACAAAAAACACATTCCTTGTGACTGAATGGAATTCTTACTACAATTCCGGAAAATACAGGAATGTTATAGAGTCCGGCATTGATTACAATCCGCGGGAAAACTATGGAATCAAGTTTGAATACAAACTCTATCAGGTATTTGCTTATGTGAGATGGAAATATGGACTGAAAATGAATGGGCTTACGGGAAGTGATGCCGTAAGGTAGTGGAATTAAAGAATTAAGAAATCAAGAGATTGATTATTTCTCTGTGTTAAACCAAATAAAAAAGGTTCAGAATTGCTTCTGAACCTTTACTTTTATAATAGCTGAAAATTATTTGTTGAATAACTCCTCTACTTTATCCCAGTTTACTACGCTAAAGAAAGCAGCAACATAGTCAGGTCTTCTGTTTTGATAGTTCAGATAGTAAGCATGCTCCCAAACATCCAATCCTAAAACCGGAGTTCCTTTAACGTCTGCAACAGGCATTAACGGATTATCCTGGTTTGGAGTAGAAGAAACAGATACGGAACCGTCAGCATTTTTCACTAACCATGCCCATCCTGAACCGAATCTTGTTTTAGCAGCCTCAGAAAAATCAGTTTTGAATTTTTCAAGACCACCGTAAGCTTCGATAGCTGCTTTAACGTTTCCTACAGGCTCACTGCTACCTCCTGGCGTTAAAATTTCCCAGAATAAAGAGTGATTGAAATGTCCTCCTCCGTTATTTCTTACAGCCGGCTTATCAGTTCCTGTCTGGCAGATTTCTTCGATAGTTTTTCCAGCCAGTTCAGTTCCTTCGATTGCTTTATTTAGATTGTCAATATATGCCTGGTGATGTTTTGTGTGGTGAATCTCCATTGTTTTCGCATCAATAGTAGGCTCCAATGCATCGTATGCATATCCTAATTTAGGTAATTCAAATGACATAATTTTTATTTTTAATGTTATAGTCAAATTTAACCAATATTTAAGCGATAATCAAAAACTGGGTATTACTTTAATAAATCTTTAACATTGATATATTGATTTAGAATGAATTAATTTTTATCAGTGGGATGGAAGACAGAAGATGGAGGTTACTGCAGTCTAAAATACATTCCACATCATTCTTTCAATTTTAATGGATGAATATCATGTCAAATAAAAAACACCTACACACAACTCTAAAAACCCTAAAACTCTAAAATTCTCAGACTCTCAAACGCAAAAAAGCACGAAGATCACTGATCCGCGTGCTTTTTTTAACAAACAATTAAATTAATCTATTTATTCATAGACATCAGGAATTCTTCATTGTTTAAAGTTCCTCTGATGTTTTTATTTACAAATTCCATGGCTTCTACAGGGTTCATTTCAGAAAGGTATTTTCTGAAGATCCACATTCTCTGGGAAGTCACTTCATCCAGAAGAAGATCATCTCTACGTGTACTTGAAGCGACAAGGTCAATTGCAGGGTAGATTCTTCTGTTTGCGATTTTTCTGTCTAATTGAAGCTCCATGTTCCCTGTACCTTTGAATTCTTCGAAGATAACTTCATCCATTTTAGAACCTGTATCAATCAATGCTGTAGCGATAATCGTTAATGAACCACCTCCTTCAATCTTTCTGGCTGCCCCGAAAAATCTTTTCGGCTTGTGAAGTGCATTGGCATCCACCCCACCGGAAAGCACTTTTCCTGAGGCTGGAGTCACCGTGTTATAGGCTCTTGCCAGTCTGGTAATGGAATCCAGAAGGATCACCACATCATGTCCGCATTCAACCATTCTCTGAGCCTTTGCCAACACAAGATTGGCTACTTTTACATGCTTATCAGCTGCTTCATCAAAAGTAGACGCAATAACTTCAGCATTTACACTTCTTTCCATATCAGTAACTTCTTCAGGACGTTCGTCGATCAGAAGGACCATCATATAGACTTCAGGATGATTGGCGGCAATAGAGTTCGCAATATCTTTAAGCAGCATCGTTTTACCCGTTTTAGGCTGGGCAACGATCATGGCTCTTTGTCCTTTCCCGATTGGTGCAAACAAATCAACAATCCTTGTGGACATTGTGGAATTATCTCCTGCCAGATTAAATTTCTCTTCAGGGAAAAGCGGCGTTAAATATTCAAATGCAACACGATCTTTAATAAAAGCCAGATCACGTCCGTTAACTTCGATTGGTTTTAGTAAGGAAAAATATTTTTCGCCTTCTTTGGGAAGTCTTACAATACCTTTCACCGTATCTCCGGTTTTAAGACCGAAATTTCTGATCTGTGCCGTAGAAACGTACACATCATCAGGAGAAGAAATATAACTGAAATCTGAGGAACGAAGGAATCCGTAGTTATCCGGAAGGATCTCTAAAACCCCTTCAATACTCACCATTCCATCAAAACTGAATTCTTTTCTGTGTTCAGAATGCTCCTCAGCCTTTTCAGCGTTTTGTCTATGCTGATTCTGGTTCGGATTCTGGTTTTGATGCTGATTTTGATTTTTATGCTGGTTTCCGCTGTTTTGCGGGTTGTTGTGTCCTTTTTGCTGGGATCTGGCCTGAGATTGAGGGTTGTTCGGCTTTTCTTCTGACGGTGCAGATTCTTGAGGTGTGTTTTTAGGAGCTTCTGCTCTTTCCTGAGGAGTTTCTGTATTCGCTGTATTGGAAACCACTCTTTTTCTTTTTTTCTTAGCTGGCGCGGTACTGCTTTCTTCAGGAACAGAAGCTGCTTCAGCTTTTGGTTCTTCCTGCTTTATTTCTTCAGCAGCCGGCGCTTGCGCTTTTTCTTCCGTTTGTGGTTTTTCTTCTGCGGGTACCTTTGCTTCTGCTTTCGGTTTGGCAGGCTGTCTTTTAGGCGCTGCTTTTTTTGCAGGAGCCTTGGCAGGTTTATCTGCCGGTGTTTCTTCAGTATTCATACTGGTTTCTGTGGCGTTGAAATAATCTTTTGCAACTTTAGGGTTAGAAGCCTGAAAGTCAAGAACGGCAAAGATCTTATCATTATCATTGCTGTTTCTAGCAACTTTAACGCCTAAATCTTTTAAGATTTTAGTCAGTTCCGTTACGGATTTTGACCTTAACGTTTCTATGTTAAACATACTTAATGTAAAAATGTAATTAATTGTGAGTAAGAAAAGTAAGTCCGGTGACTTTTGTTTTCAAGTACATATGTATAATGCAAATCTACACTAATTTTTGAATTGTGCAAAATTTATGTTATTTTTGCCGGGTATTTAATAATCAATGTTACAAAGAATACAGACTATATGGACACTTCTGGCAGTTTTAGCTGCTGTTTTCCTTTTCATTACGGGACAGGATGTTGACGTTTTCGGCAATATTCCGGTAGTTGATATCAGCTGTATTGCCCTTGTTTTAACAGGTGCATTGAGTATTTTCAGTTTTAAAAACAGGAAAAGACAAATTTTGCTGAACACGTTCGGCATCATTATAAACGCTTTGTTGATTGGTGTATTGGCGTACTGGTTACTAAACTTATCCGGAGGAATTCAGATTCCTGAGAAGGGTATTGAGCCGATTTTCCCACTGATTGCGGTGATCTGTCTGCTTATTGCAAACGTATTTATCCGCAAAGATGAGAGGCTCGTGAAATCTGTGGACCGACTTCGATAGCCTTACAACGATTTTTTGAGTGAGAACAGTTCCGAAAGGAGCTGTTTTTTTTTTGATATGGTGTCAGACTTTATTTTTTTTAAACATATACTTTTTAAACCATTAAGATGATGTTAAGTTGTTAAGAATATTAAGTTTGGCTTCGCTAAAAAAGAAAATAATTTTCTTAATTATTACAACTTTTTAAACCATTCCAATGGCTGAAATTTATTTATCAGAATAATTTTATATCATTGTATGCAACATTTCCGTTAAGAATACGACTGATCCTTTACAATTAAAATATATCTAAAAATGAAAAAACTAACCTACCTTGCCCTGTCATTCTGCTCAGTATTTACTTTCGCGCAGGAAGTTTCAAAAGAAAGAGTAACCACTATCCTTTCAACACTGGCATCGGATGAAATGAAAGGCCGTGAGATCGGAACCGTTGAAAATGATAAGGCTGCAGAATATATTGCTAAACTTTTTAAAGAAAACAACCTTGAATACTGTACCGGGAATTCTTATCTGATTCCTTTCGATTATAATGGTAAGAAAGCTTATAATGTGTGTGGTGTTAAGAAAGGAAAAACAGATAAATACCTGGGATTCTCCGGGCATTTTGACCATATAGGAATGAGTGATAAAACCGGTGATAATATCTATAACGGTGCAGACGATGATGCAAGCGGAATTACCACTTTAGCAGGTATTGCGGATTATTTCAAAAATAAAAAACCGGAATTCTCAATGGTATTTATGGCGTTCAATGGTGAAGAAAAAGGGATGCTGGGTTCAAGGGCGATTTCCACAGATCCCAATCTGGATAAGATCTATAACAATATGACGGCATTATTCAATTTTGAAATGGTGGCTACAGAATCCCAGTTCGGAAAAAATGCCCTTTTTATGACCGGTGATGAGTTTTCTGATTTTGATGAACTGTTTAATACATATGCAGCCAATGGATTAAAAATCAATCCTGATCCTTATGCGGCGCAGAAACTTTTCTACAGATCGGATAATGTAAGTTTTGTGAAAAAGAAAATCATTGCCCACTCATTCTCTACCGTGGATATGACAAAGGCCTCCCATTATCACAACGAAAATGATGATATCAAGGTGGTAGATTTTGATAATTTAACGACTATTATCAACAATGTCGGGAAAACCCTGGAAAAGCTTACTCCTAAGAATTTTGCTCCGAAATATAATGACAAGGTAAAATTTTAATACATAACAAAAACCGCCGCAATGGCGGTTTTGCCATATCTTAAATAGAACATCTTTTCTAAAATTAAACAAACGTTTGTAACAAATCAGAAAGAGTTGAAACATATTAATAAAGTAAAAAAGGATTAAGAACGTCTTTTCCTTTAATTTTACGTAATTTTGCTATCCAATTTTTCATTGAATGAAACCATTACAAAGAATTCTTTATTTCGCGAAACCGCATCAAAAATACCTTTTCGGGAGTATGTTTTTCAACATTCTTTACTCCTTACTTAATATTTTATCGGTAGGAACCATGCTTCCTATTTTGGGATTAATGTTCGGGACTATCGAAAAGCAGACAAAAGAACCGGTATGGAGTGGTAATTTCGGTGATTATTTTAATTATTTAAAAGATACAGGTTACTATTTTGTACAGACCCAGATTGATCAGCATGGCGCTGTGTATGTACTGGCTGTTCTTTGTGCCATCACGGGAGTTTCATTTTTACTAAGAAATATTTTCAGGTATATCGGGGCTTTCCTTTTGGTCAATTACCGTGTAGGAATTACCCGTGACCTTCGTACAGCGATGTACAATAAATTTCTTCAGCTTCCGGTTTCATTCTTTACGGAACAGAGAAAGGGAGATATGATGTCCAGAATTTCCAATGACATCGGTGGTGTGGAAGGTGGAATTATGGGAGTATTGGTTGATATTATCAACGCACCGTTCATGATTATCTCTTCTCTGATTGCATTGTTTTTACTGTCTCCTCAGCTTACCTTGTTTTCACTGATCGTTTTCCCGGTAATGGGCCTTTTGATCTCATGGACCGGAAAAAGCCTAAAAAAACAGGCGCATTATGCCCAGGCTGAACTTGGAAATCTTTTCTCTCTGGTAGACGAAACCTTAAAATCGTCTAAAGTCATCAAGATCTTCAATGCGGATAAAATTCTTAAGAATAGATTCAATCAAACCACGACTAACTGGCAGAAATTTGCCATCGATATGAGCAGAAGAAGAGAACTGGCCTCCCCAATGAGCGAATTTCTCGGATCTGTCACCATCTTAATTATTACCTGGTATGCGGGAACCCAGATTTTAGAGGAGCAGACGATGAAACCTCAGGCTTTCCTGGTGTTTATCGGAATGTTTTTCCAGATTCTTGATCCAGCGAAAAAACTGTCCAGCGCCATCTCGTCTATTCAGGGAGGTATGGCCAGCCTTGAAAGAGTAGCTGAAGTACTTGATTATGACCTGAAAGTAGAAGAAATTGCAGAACCTGTTTCTATTTCAACGCTTAACAGCCAGATTGAATTTAAAAACATTGGATTCTACTACGATAAAGACAATGTAATCCTGAAAAACTTCTCACTGATTATTCCGAAAGGAAAAACCATAGCCCTTGTAGGACAGAGCGGAAGTGGTAAAACAACCATTGCGAACCTTCTGGCAAGATTCTATGACGTGAATGAAGGTCAGATTTTAATAGACGGAACGGATATCAAACATCTGAAACTGAAAGAATACCGTCAGCTTCTGGGAATGGTAACCCAGGAATCCGTACTTTTCAATGATTCAGTGTACAATAATATCCTGATGGGTAAGCCTGACGCCACGAAAGAAGAAGTTGTGGAAGCTGCAAAAATTGCCAACGCAGATTCTTTTATCACCAATCTTCCTGAAGGATACGATTCCAATATCGGAGATGATGGAAATAAACTTTCCGGAGGTCAGAAGCAGAGGGTTTCTATTGCAAGAGCCGTATTGAAAAATCCACCGGTAATGATCCTGGATGAGGCTACTTCTGCCCTGGATACAGAATCTGAAAGATTTGTTCAGGATGCTCTGGATAAGATGATGGAGAACAGAACTTCACTGGTTATTGCCCACAGACTTTCTACGATTCAGAAAGCAGACTGGATTGTAGTCATGGAAAAAGGAATTATAGTGGAACAGGGAACCCACCACGATCTTATCGCGAAAAAAGGCATGTACCACAAGCTGGTGGAACTTCAGAATTTTGACTAATCATTTACTGAATTAAATTTCATTCAAATGAATCCTATACAAGAGTACTTCTACAGAATCGATGAGCCTGAAAGAAGTACTCTTTTGTTTATCCGCAAAAAGATCCTTGAATCTGATACGGAAAACATTACGGAAACTTTAAGTTTCGGGCTTCCATTTTTCAAATACAAAAAGAAAATGCTGTGTTACCTCTATTACAGCAAAAAATATAAACAGCACTACATAAGTTTTTATCATGGGGACAGGCTTGATCATCCACTACTGATCCAGGAGGGCAGAAAGAAGTTTAAAATACTTTTGATTGATATGGAAGAAGATTTACCGGTGGAACTTATTCTTGACCTTACAAACGAAGTGAAAAAGTATATAAAATAAAAAAGGAGAAATTAAGTTTTCTCCTTTTTTGTATTCTGACATTTAAAAAATTGTCTTAGTCTTTCATTCTGGCAATGATATCAAGACCTCCTTTGGTAATATCGCCGATCTTGCAGATGATTTCCGTATCTAAAGGCAGGAATACATCCATTCTTGACCCGAATTTAATAAACCCGAACTCATGTCCGGCTTTGGCCTGATCTCCTTCATTACAATAGAAAACAATCCTTCTTGCCACATATCCGGCTATCTGTCTGAAAACCACCTGATGATTAGTCTCCGTTTCCACTGCAACCGTAGTTCTTTCATTCTCTGTAGATGATTTTTCATGCCATGCTACCAGATATTTTCCCGGATGATACTTTTTGTAAATCACTTTTCCGGAAACCGGATACCTACAGATATGCACATTCAGCGGTGACATGAAAATAGACACCTGAATGGCTTTTCCTTTAATGAATTCTGTCTCTTCTACTTCTTTGATCATTACCACCTTTCCGTCTACAGGAGCAATTACATTTTCCCTGTGTTCAAGAATATCACGGTCCGGAACCCTGAAAAACCAAAACACCAGACTGTACACAATAAGCAATGGCATAATGATCAGCAACGACCACATTTTAAGAAAATAAATAGCCAGCACACTGATGATAATAAACAGTATTGTAGCTACCGTAATCGTTCCTTTTGATTCCTTATGTAATTTCATGAGATTAAATAAATTTTGCTAAAATAAAGTACAAATATACGACAGGAACGCAAATTAAAAAACTGTCCAGTCTGTCCAGCACTCCACCGTGCCCCGGAATGATGTTTCCGCTGTCTTTTACCCCAAAATTTCTTTTAAGCTGGCTTTCCACCAGATCCCCCAGCGGAGCAAATGCAGCGACCAGGAAACCTACTACCATCCAGTTGCCCCGAAGTTCAGGCTGATACTGTTCAATAAAGTAGGATAAAACCAACGTTAAGACTACTCCCCCGGCATACCCTTCCCAGGTTTTCTTCGGGGAGATTTTTGGGGCCATTTTATGTTTTCCGAAAAACTTTCCGGTAAGATAAGCAAAGGTGTCACTGCTCCAGATCAGGATAAACAGGAAAAGAACTTCCAGTGAAAACGTCTGATCATAGCTGGAAAATTTAGGCAATCCCAGTGCAAAACTGAAGGGCAGCGCTACGTAGATCACGGTAAAGATCAGCTTCCCGCTATCATAGTACAGCTCATTGGGATATTTGAATAAAGTAACCACGGCAATAACGATCAGGGCAATGGCCAGAATCTCATTCAGCCTGAAATCAAAAAAGAAGTCATGGTTAAAATATCTTTTGGAAAAAACATAGTAGATAAAGATGACCAGAGGAAGTACTATCCATTTCTCATAGCCTTTCCCGAATTTCATGATCTTAATACATTCCCAGGTTCCCACCAGCAGCAAAAGACTGATGAGTCCGTGGTACAGGTATTCCTGCCTAATGAGATCCGGATGTATCCTGTTGATCAGCTGGGCTCCCAGCGGTGTAGTGCAAAGAATGATAACGGCAACGTAAACAAGCCCGGAAATGGTTCTCTGAATAAGGTTTTTGTCCAAGATGTAAAATTTATAAGTTGATGCTTAATCTTCAAGCAGCAATAAAAACAGTTTTGTATTGGTTCCGGAGGAATTATCTAAACTCGACTGGCCTCCGCTGATGGAAGTAAGGTTTTTAATATTCCCGTTTCTTTTGATTTTCCCCATGGCATCATTCAGGTTGTTTACAATCTGTGAAACATTCGCCATAATGATGATTTTACCCGGAAGTCTTGAAGAATGGTAATGCAGGATATTGTTGTGCGAAAGCATAATCCTTCCGTCGTACGCAATAAGATATTCGCAGGTAATAAAAGCGGTATCATTGGATGAATCCATTTCTGAAGTGTATGGTATTTTTACCACATTCAGAAAGTTCTGGAGCTCTTTGTCCCAGCAGAATACATTGCTGATCCCTTCTATTTTGACAATTTGGTTTAAAGTCTGTAGAGCTTCCGCTTCATCCGCACAATAATTAAAAAATCCCCCTGAATGCGTAAACAATTGCGCAAACTTATAGTCGAGATCAGCATTTTTCAGCGAATCCCCGAGCTTCTCCAGACTCTGTCTTTCTTCTTCTTCAGGCTGGTTGGTAAGTTTGTTTACAATCCTCTTGAATAAATTCAACTTAATTTATTTTTAGTCAACTTTATACAAAAATAGAAATAAATTACAATAGATGCTAAAAAACTGCCTTCAAATATGAAAAAACCTGACAATTCTAAAACTGTCAGGTTGTATATATCAAATTTTAAAGAGCTTTAAAGCTGTGAAGGACTCTCGGGAGCCTGGATCTCACTATCCTGTTCTTTCTCTTTAATTTCCGGTGTTTCCGGTGTTTCAACATCTTTTTGCGGGATGGTATTCGTGACAGGTTTTTCTGTCAGTTCAGGATCCCAGGCTCTTTTTCCGAAGATCTCTTCAAGGTCTTCACGGAAGATCACCTCTTTCTCCAGAAGCTTGTTGGCCAAAGCATCCAGCTTATCTTTGTTCTCATCCAGAATTCTTACGGCTCTGTCATATTGATTTTCAATGATCGATTTGATCTCTGCATCAATTTTCTTGGCAGTTTCTTCAGAATAAGGTTTACCAAAAGAATATTCAGACTGGCCTGAGCTGTCATAGTAGGAAATATTTCCGATATTCGGGCTCAATCCGTAGATGGTTACCATAGCCTGAGCTCTCTTCGTCACCGATTCCAGATCAGATAATGCCCCTGTTGAAATATTGTTAAAAATAACCTGTTCTGCTGCTCTACCCCCCAAAGTTGCACATAATTCATCCAGCATTTGCTCGGTAGTGGTCAGTTGTCTTTCTTCCGGAAGATACCATGCTGCTCCTAAAGAACGTCCTCTAGGAACGATGGTTACTTTTAAAAGGGGAGCCGCATGCTCTACCAGCCATGAGATGGTAGCGTGCCCCGCTTCATGATAAGCCACTCTTCTTTTTTCAGAAGGTTTGATCGCCATATTCTTCTTTTCAAGACCTCCGATGATTCTGTCTACCGCATCAAGGAAATCCTGTTTTGTAACTGAAGTATGGCTGTTTCTTGCGGCAATAAGTGCTGCTTCGTTACAAACGTTTGCAATATCTGCTCCGCTGAATCCAGGCGTTTGCTTGGCAAGGAAATCCCTGTCTACATTTTCATCCAGCTTGATTTTCTTCAGGTGAACATCAAATATATCTCTTCTTTCATGCAGTTCCGGAAGGTCTACATAGATCGAACGGTCAAAACGTCCGGCTCTCATTAAGGCCTTGTCCAGGATATCCGCTCTGTTGGTAGCCGCCATTACAATAACGTTCACGTCGGTTCCGAAACCATCCATCTCGGTAAGAAGCTGGTTCAGGGTATTCTCTCTTTCGTCGTTTCCGCCTGAGAAATTATTTTTTCCTCTGGCACGTCCGATCGCGTCTATCTCATCGATGAAAATAATAGCCGGAGATTTGGCTTTAGCCTGTGCAAAAAGGTCTCTTACCCTTGAAGCACCTACCCCAACAAACATTTCCACGAAATCTGAACCTGAAAGGGAGAAGAACGGTACTTTGGCCTCACCGGCAACGGCTTTTGCCAATAATGTTTTACCGGTTCCTGGAGGGCCTACCAATAGGACACCTTTAGGAATCTTACCACCCAGTTTGGTATATTTTTCAGAGTTTTTAAGGAAATCTACTACTTCCTGTACCTCTTCTTTAGCGCCTTCAAGACCGGCAACATCTTTAAATGTCACCTGGATTCTTTCTTTTTCGTCAAAAAGCTTTGCTTTAGACTTCCCGATAGAGAAGATCTGTCCGCCAGGGCCTCCGCCGCCGCCCATCTTTCTGAAAAGAAGGAAGTAGAAAAGTCCTAAGATGGCAATCCATATCAGGGCAGAAACCAGAATATCCATGAACGGATTTTTACCTGCTCCGTAATCCTTTGTGGTTGTGATTTTAGCGTTAGCCGCTTTAATCTGATCAAATTTTTGAAGGAAAAGTTGAAGATCTCCGTATTTTACAGAAAAATCTGCTTTAGGAGTCATTTCGAATGCAGAAAGAGGATTGCTCTGGTTGGTTGTTTTATTAACCATTGCGGTCTTTGCTGCTTTTGTCAGGAAAACATCAGCCTTCTCTGTGTCTTTGTATATGATAACGTTTTGGACCTTTCCTGCCTGCATTTCCCTGAAGAAAGCATCCTCATCAATAGATTTTGCACTGTCGCCTCCTAAAAAGTTGGAGCCAAAAAATAACAAAAGAGCTACGATTGCAATTGGAAAAAACCAGTTGAATCCTTTATTGTTCATTTATACTTTTTAAAATTTAAAATTCATTTTCTATTTTGGTAATTTTTGCATCTCCCCAAAGTTCTTCAATGTCATAGTACTCACGTACTTCTTTCTGGAAAATATGCACTACCACGGTTACGTAATCTACCAAAACCCACATGGAGTTTTCGGTACCCTCTACATGCCACGGTCTATCTTTAAGGTCGTTTCTTACTTTTTTCTCCACACTTCCTGCCAGTGCAGAAACCTGCGTATTGGAGTTTCCGCTGCAAATGATGAAAGTTTCCGCCACAGAATTTTCAATTTTCGAAAGATCAAAAATCATAATATCTTCTCCTTTTACATCCTGGATGGCTTCAACAATTTTATCTATTAGTGCCTGCTTTTCTGCTGTTTTATTCATTAAAATATCTATAATCTGCAAATTTATTGTTTTTCTTTTACTTTAGCCTTACTTTTAGCCCTTTAAAGTCTTAAAGTTTTCTTAAATGACCCAATTATTCCACTTACAAGAGTGCTCTTCTACTAATGACGAAATTTCAAAGTTTTTACTTTATGAAAATTCAGATTTTATAGGACTCTCCACATACAACCAAACCAAAGGCCGGGGACAATACGGAAATACATGGGCAGCGGCAGCCGGAAAAAATGTTGCTTATACGCTGGCTGTGAAGGCTCAGAGTTTTGTACTCTCCGATTTTATATTCAATTACTATACCGCAGTTATTATCCGGGATTTCCTTGCCAATTTGACTGATCATGATGTGAAAATAAAATGGCCGAATGATATCATTCTTAAAAATAAAAAAATCGTCGGAATATTAATAGAAAAGAAAAAAATTAATCAGCATAATTATTTCATCATCGGTGCCGGCTTCAATGTGATGCAGGATAAATTTGAGGAAATATCCCATGCAGGATCGCTTCTGACGACAACCGGAACGGTTTTCGACCTGGACGATTTTGTCCTGAATCTTCACGAATTCCTGTCAGAAAAGCTGAAAAATATTCCGTCCGAACAGGATATTATTGATCAGTTTAATCTGAATTTATTCCGCAAAGATGAAATCTCCGTCTTCGAAATTGAAAAAGAGCGACAAAATGGCATTATCCGGAATGCAGACGAAAAGGGCGAGCTCTGGATAGAACTCGAAAAAGACGGTTTAAAATCTTTTTATCATAAGGAGATCAAACTGCTTTACTGATTGGCTCTTTTCAGATACAGATAAAGAGTAAGCGGGAAGAACACCATATTGGGAAGCCACATGGCAACGGCCGGCGAAAGGCTCTTGTTTTCGGAAACCACTTTTAATGCTTCAAAAGAGAACACAAAAACAAACGCCAGAGAAATCCCGATGGCCAGATTGACCCCCAAACCTCCTCTTTTCTTCTGGGAAGCCAGAGAAAGCGCCAGAAACGTCAAAATAATGATGGCAACAGGCATTGCGGTTCTCTGATGAAACTCATTCAGATAAGAATTCAGGTTGCTGTTTCCTCTTTCTTTCTCCCTGTCTATGAATTTCATCAATTCAGGAGTGGTTTTGTTCTGTCCGAGAAGTTCGTTCGGGAAAAGCTCTTCCGGGGAATGCCCGTAGTTTTTCCTCATTTCTACCCCATTGGCCAGTTTTTCCGTATTGTCTTTATTGATAGTCTTTTCGAGGTAATTGGTAAGGGTAAACTGTTTCTTGGCTTTATCCCAGTATACTTCGGAAGCCTTCAGTTCGTAGATCATTTTTCTTGCTTTGTCAAACTTCTGATAGACAAAACCTGATCCTCTGGTTTCCCTTTTATTCCAGGAATTAACGAAAATATATTCTGTTTTGCTGAACTGCGCGGAAGCTGGACCTGTTCCTAAGATTTTTTCCTTATTAGCGGCATTATAGGTATAGGCTTCCAGTTCATTTTTCTTGATATTGGCCCATGGAAGCACCATATGATTCACAAAAAGCGATATGACAGCAATAAAAAGAGAGGTATACAGATAAGGTTTTGCAAATCTGTGAAAACTGGCACCACTACTGATAACGGCAACAATTTCAGTATTATTTGCCATCCTGGATGTGAAATAGATCACGGAAATAAACACCAGGATCGCGAGGAACGTCACCACAAGGTTAATGATCCAGAAGGGATAAAAATGGATCAGGAAATACATCATATCCAGCTTTGGATCGAGTGCCTTGGCATTTTCTATCCTCGGGATTTTCTGCTGTACATCAATCACCAGTACCACTATAGACAACAATATCAGCATGAAACTGAATGTTCCAAGATATTTTTTAATGATATACCCGTCTACAATTTTGATCATGATCTCTCTTATTTTTAAAGTCTCTGTCTCAGAACCGGTACCACAGATTTTTTCCATTCATAGAAATCACCTGCTATAATATGTTCTCTGGCTACTTTCACCAGGTCTAAATAAAATGCCAGATTATGAACCGAAGCAATCTGCTTGGCAAGATATTCTTTTGACACGAATAAATGACGAAGATAAGCCTTTGAATATTCCCGGTCTACATAACTCGTTCCGAATTCGTCCAAAGGAGAAAAGTCACGTTTCCATTTTTCATTTTTAAGATTCATCACGCCCTGCCATGTGAACAGCATTGCATTTCTGGCATTTCTGGTTGGCATTACGCAATCCATCATATCAATTCCCAAACCGATAGATTCAAGAATATTCCACGGAGTTCCCACGCCCATCAGGTATCTCGGCTTATCTTTTGGAAGAATATCCGTCACTTCATCAGTGATTCTGTACATTTCTTCTTCAGGCTCTCCTACGGAAAGTCCGCCAATGGCATTTCCTTCTGCACCAGCTTCGGAAATCACTTCTGCAGAAATTTTTCTAAGATCTGAATAGGTAGAACCCTGAACAATCGGGAAAAGTCTCTGCTTATGGCCGTACATTTCTTTATTTTCTTCAGTCCAGTCGATACATCTTTTCAGCCATCTGTGGGTAAGCTCCATAGAGGATTTCGCCTGGTTGTATTCGCACGGATAGGGTGTACATTCGTCGAAAGCCATGAAAATATCCGCTCCGATCTGTCTCTGGATCTCCATTGATTTTTCGGGAGTGAACATATGATAGCTTCCGTCAATGTGGGATTTGAATTTCACCCCTTCCTCGGACATTTTTCTGCTTTTGGAAAGCGAAAACACCTGAAAACCTCCTGAATCGGTAAGAATAGGAAGATCCCAGTTCATAAATTTATGCAGTCCGCCTGCTTCTTCCATAATATCCATGGTAGGACGAAGATACAGGTGATAGGTATTTCCCAAAATAATCTGGGCCTTAATGTCTTCTTTTAATTCTCTCTGGTGGACAGTTTTTACGCTGGCTACCGTTCCTACGGGCATAAAGATCGGCGTCTGAATCTTCCCGTGATCGGTTGTAAGCTCGCCGGCTCTCGCTTTTCCTTCAGAGGTTTTTTCTATATTAAAAAATTTCATCCGTATATTCTTTTAATTCACTCATGAACGGTTCTTTTTGACCAGAACGCGTTTCTGCAACATAATTATCTGCTTAAAACTGGGGGCATCCCGTTGTTTTTCAGTTTATTTTTTATATACTGATCCGCTTTGGGATCTTTTTTTACCACTATTTTCTTGGCTTCTTCCGCAATATCTTTCATTTTGTCTTTCACGACGTAATATTTGAAGCTTTCTACAAAATCTTCCGATTTTACCTTATGGGCCTTAAGAACAAACCTTGTTCCGGCTTCCAGATTTTTGTTCTGATAGATCATAATGGCCTGGTCCGCAAGAGCAAGATCAGCCAGGATCTCAGCCATAGGTTCCGGCTCGATCAGATTTTTGGGCTTGTCTATATAATCACCGCATGAAAACATACACAGCATAACGAAAATGAAGATCAGCTTTTTCATAATCTGTTGATGATGGATTTCCATTTTAAATTTAATACCCCGAATACTGCTTCATGAATAATGCCACCGTTCATTTTACTTTCTCCTAAAATTCTGTTGGTAAATATAATAGGAACTTCTACAATTCTGAAACCTTTTTTATACGCCCTGAATTTCATTTCAATCTGAAAGCCGTATCCTTTCAGTTTTACATTATCCAAACCTATTTCTTCAAGGACTTTTCTTGAGAAGCAGACAAATCCTGCCGTAGTATCATGAATAGGAAGCCCTAAAATAAATCTTACATATTTGGATGCAAAATAAGAAAGCAGTACTCTACCCATCGGCCAGTTGACTACATTTACTCCTTTGGAATACCGTGACCCGATGGCCATATCTGCATTCAGGCAGGCTTCAAAAAGCTTGGGAAGATCATTCGGGTTGTGGGAGAAATCGGCATCCATTTCAAAAATATAATCGTATTTATTTTCGATAGCCCATTTGAATCCATGGATGTAAGCTTTTCCCAAACCGTCTTTCACGTGTCTTACGGACAAATGAAGATAGTGAGGAAATCTCTTTTGAAGATCCCTTACTATTTCCGCTGTTCCGTCCGGGGAAGAATCATCTACAACCAGAACATGAAAGTCATCTTCCAATGCAAAAACCGCGGAAATAATATTTTCAATATTTTCCTTTTCGTTGTAGGTAGGGATGATGACGAGTTTTTTCATTTCAGTTTGCAAAGATAGTTTATTTAACCTTTTTATTTTATACAAAATAATCTATAATTTTGCAAAAAATATTTCCTTTGCCGTTGTCACAAAACTTTATAAACCATGTAAGAATACCCGAGAATAGTGACTGGGTAATTTTTATACTCATAGGATGTATATTCCTGTATGTCTTTATGATGAACATCATAGAAAGAGATGCCAGTCTGAAGGACTTCCTGCTTCAGAAATATTTTGATGCAAGCAATAACCTTCCGAGCTGGATGATTACTTCGTGCGTGACGGCACTTACTTTATCCGTCCTGATTTCGCAATACGTTCCGATTGTCCCAAAATACGTCAGCGATCTGCAGCTTATGGGGTACCAACTTAATAAATTCGGCTATACACTGCTGGCGGTTTTATTTTTTTATATAACAAAATCGGCATTGGGCTTTTTATTTTATCAAAGCATAGGAGATGGCAGAAAATGGACAATTTTTTATTTTACCTCCACAAAATTCTACTTCATTCTTTCATTTTTGCTGATAATTTTGTGTGTAGCCCATTATTATTTCCCTTTGAACAGAAATAAAATGTTTTTATACTATTTCTACTTCTTCGCATTTGTCGGGGTTTTCAAGATTTTCTTCTATTTGTTTCACAAAAACAACATACTTCCCGAAAAATGGTATTATAAATTTTTGTATATTTGCACCCTCCAAATCGCACCTTTATTGCTGCTTTGGAAGTTGTTATTTTTTTAATAAAAGTCAATGATGAGAATAAAGTCTATATTGGTTTCTCAACCAGCGCCTAGTGAGTCTTCTCCATACCTGGATATAGCAAAGAAGGAAAAAATAAAGATTGATTTCCGTCCTTTCATCCACGTCGAAGGAGTTGACAACAAAGAACTAAGAACACAGAAGATAGATCTTACGCAGTTTACGGGGATTATTTTCACCAGCAAAAATGCGATAGACCATTACTTCAGGCTTGCCGAAGAGCTGCGCTTTGCAGTTCCGGATACGATGAGATACATCTGCCAGTCTGAGGCAATTGCCAATTATCTTCAGAAACATATTGTTTACAGAAAGAGAAAGATCAGCTTTGGGGAGAAAAACTTCTCAGACCTTCTGCCTCTGTTTAAAAAATTTCCGACCGAAAAATACCTTCTGCCATCTTCTGATGTTTTAAGTCCGGATATCGTAAAAACAATGGAAACTGCTAATGTAGACTGGACAAGAGCGATCATGTACAGAACAGTATGCAGCGACCTGACCGATATTAAAGCGAAGGATTATGACATGCTAATCTTCTTCAGCCCGCAGGGAATCAAATCTCTTCAACAGAATTTTCCGGACTTCAAGCAGGAAGAAACCAAAATTGGAGTATTCGGAAACACTACACTTGCTGCCGCTGAGGAAGCAGGATTAAAGGTAGATTTGATGGCGCCTACCAAGGAAACTCCATCTATGACCATGGCACTTGAAAAGTACATTAAGGCACTACACAAGTAGCCTTAGGAACCCATATAAAAAAGCCGTCTTTTCTATTACAGGAAAGATGGCTTTTTTTTAACTAAATTTGAACAGAAATTAATATTGAATGTAACGTCCCTGTGCAAACACTACATGACGTGAAAAATCTAAAATATAGAATGAAAGCTCCACAGGCAAAAAAAATAGAAAAAATACTTGAAATACATGGCGACAGAAGAATAGACAATTACTTCTGGCTTAATGAAAGGGAAAACCCTGAAGTCATCAAATATCTTGAAGAGGAAAATGCTTATGAAGAGCAGATAATGAAAGACACGGAAGCTTTCCAGGAAGAGCTTTTTGAGGAGATGAAGGCCCGCTACAAAAAAGACGATGAGTCTCTCCCTTATTTTTTTAACGGATACTGGTATATTGTACGCTACGAAGAAGGAAAAGAATATCCTATTTTCTGCAGAAAACACAAAAGTTTAGACCATACAGAAGAAATCCTTGTCGATGTCAATGTATTGGCTGAAGGAGAAACCTATTTTGAAGTGGGAAGCGTTGCGGTTTCTCCTAATAATCAATTGGTTTCTTTTTCTACTGACAATGTAAGCCGAAGAATTTACACCATCAATTTTAAAAATCTGGTAACGGGAGAAATTTTCTCCGACCAGATCCTGAATACCACCGGAAAAGCGGTCTGGGCGAATGATAACGAACATGTTTTTTACATCAGAAAGGACGAGAGCTTAAGAGCTTTCCAGGTGTACAGGCATAAACTGGGAACAGATTCTTCAGAGGACGTTCTGATCTTCCATGAAGAAGATGATACTTTTGATGTGAATGTTTTCAAGACCAAGTCTATGGAATACATTTTCATTGCCAGTTCAAGCACGGTTTCGGATGAACACAGGTTTATTCCTTCCGATAATGTTTTTGCTGAATGGACTATTATCCAGCCAAGAATAGAGGATCTGGAATATTCTGTGGAACATTATGAGGATGAATTTTATATCATCACCAATGCAGATGATGCTACAAATTTCAAGATCGTAAAAACGAAAATTGAGAACTGCTCCATGGAACACTGGGTAGATGTTATTCCACACCGTGCGGAAGTCCTGCTGGAAGGTTTTGAAATTTTCAGAGACTATCTGGTTCTTGAGGAAAGAGAGGAAGGGTTGCTGCAGATCAAAATCATTGATGAAAAAAGCCAGGAAGCCTATTACCTCCCTTTTTCTGATCCTACGTATACGGCCTACATAGGAATCAATATGGAATTTGATACGGAAGTCCTACGCTATGGCTATACTTCGCTTACACAGCCCAGCTCAACGTATGAATACAATATGAAAGAAAAGACCACTCAGCTTCTGAAACAGCAGGAAGTGCTGGGCGGAAAATTCCTTCCTGAAAACTATATCTCTGAAAGGATCTGGGCAGCATCCAGAGACGGCCAAACAAAAATCCCAATTTCACTGGTTTATCACAAAGACACTCCAAAATCTGCAGACACTCCATTGCTTTTGTATGGCTACGGAAGCTACGGACACACGGTAGACGCAAGCTTTTCCAATGTGAGGCTTTCCATTCTGGACAGAGGATTTATTTACGCAATCGCTCATATCCGGGGAGGTGAATATCTGGGAAGAGAATGGTATGAGGATGGGAAAATGCTGTTTAAGAAAAATACATTCTTTGATTTCATTGATGCCGGAAAACATTTAGTTAAGGAAAATTACACATCATCTGCACATATGTATGCCATGGGTGGAAGCGCAGGCGGACTTCTGGTAGGAGCCGTTGTGAATTACGAACCTTCTCTTTTCCACGGGATTGTAGCACAGGTGCCATTTGTAGATGTAGTGACCACCATGCTGGATGAAACCATCCCTTTAACAACCGGGGAATATGACGAATGGGGAAATCCCAACGACGAGGAATATTATCACTACATGAAAGAATATTCTCCTTATGACAACGTAGAAGCGAAAGATTATCCACATATGCTGATCACCACCGGCCTTCACGATTCACAGGTCCAGTACTGGGAACCGGCAAAATGGACAGCAAAGCTGAGAGAAATGAAAACGGACAACAATCTTTTATTATTCAAAACAGATATGAGCTCTGGCCACGGTGGGGCGAGCGGAAGATTTGAATCTTTGAAAGAAGATGCGTTGGAGTATGCGTTTCTTTTAAAGATAAATGATCATTGATAAAGGATGAGTGATATGAATGCAGACAATAATTATAATCAGATGTTTTCAAAAAAGAACCAAATCTTTGACCATCACTATTATTAATGATTGTCTGAAATTCCTTATTCAGATAAAATATCAAATATCAGAAAGCAGATTTTCAGATCTGTATCATCTACAGCCAGCAGTTACAGAGCGATATGCAGAGCCCGTTCTCTGAAAGAAAAATATTCCAAAATATGCATTGTCGTTGAAGAAGCCGATGAAACATTATTTTGGCTGTAACTTATTGAAGAGTGAATCTTCTTCAAACAGAAAAAATAAAAAGTCTTCTTAAAGAAGCTGATGAGATCGTAAAAGCCACATCATCTTATAAAAAGAAATTAGGTGAAGACTTAAAAGTAATTTAAAAATCAATTATAAATCATCATTGATCAATTATATGAATGAGTCCGAGTATTGGAAAAAAATAGAGCAGTTTTTTGAAGACAATTTCGAAACTGAAAAAAATCCCCCGATTGAAACACTTTTGTTCCTGATCGGGCTGCAGGAGCTGGGAAGCGGCCAGCAGAAATATACCAAAGAAGACAAAGTAAATTTAATCCACATCGCAGTATGCAGACTTCTGGAGCCTTTTGGCTACTATAAGTTTACCCACTATGAAGACGGATGGCCGCAGTATGATAAACTGGAAGAACTTCCGGAGTTAAGACCCAATGAACAGTCGCTGCTTATGAAAAAAGCGATTATCCAGTACTTCCAGGAGGAAGAACTGATTTGAGGGGTTTAATCAATTTGAAAATTTGAAAATGAGTTAATGTGAGCCAGGCACAAAGCCATTCTCAAATTAACTCATTTTTTTAGAAATTTACAGAGGCAGACCTGGTCTGTCTTTTTGTTTTTGAAATTAAAGAATCAAATTGATAAACGGTCGTCATCAAATTCAAATTAAATAATCTCGTCCAGCTGGCTCAGTCCTGTTTTGAAACCTTCTTCAAAGCCCATTTCCAGCTGCTGTTTCATTGCTTCCGGAGTTGGGAAATGAATATTGATGGTCACTTTTGTTCCCTCTTCTGTTCCTGTAAATCCAAACAGCCATTTAGCCTGTGCGAAATCTTCATTGATGTTTCCGTTTTCATCACAGAAAGCATCAACCCCGTCAAAGCTGCGGTGTTCCATAATCTCGCCATAGGTTACCTTTCCATACATTTTTTCGCCTTCCGGACCTACCATGGCATAATGCCAGATTCCCCCTTCGCTGAAGTCCTGTTTTACAGTTTCACATTTCCATGGTTGAGGAGCCCACCACTGATCCAGTAATTCGGATTGGGTAAAATAATCCCACACTTTTGAAACATCAGCGTCATAAACTTTCATAACATACACACTGTTTGAGTCAAAATCTTTGTTGAAAACGATATTAGATTCCATAAGTAATTATTTTTATCAAAGCTACTCATTTAAACTATTTGGAGGTCTTTCCACAGGACAAGTAATTTAAAATTCATAAATATTTGTTAAAAAACTCCCTTTTAAGAGAAATTAAACAATTTTTTGGCTCGTTTTTTGTTTATCAAGTCTTAAAATAATTAATTTTAACATTCATTTTTCCCAATATATATAAAATCAAATAATGAATAATAAATTCATCCCAATAATTTCGGTGTTTATGACAATCTCACTGATTGTTTTCGTGACGCTCCAATTTTATTGGCTGAAGGGTTATTACGGAGCTCTGGAGCAGGAGTTTTCTAATAAAGTATACACTGCTCTTGAAAATACTTCAAAAAACATTGAAGAAATTGAGGCCGATAAATATCTGAGTCAGGATAATAACAACCTGAGGAATACCATTATCGCCAGCAAAGACCAACCTTCCTTAACGACAATCCAGCAGGTAGAAGACTCCGGGACACAGCGCCAGATCTTTTATTCCAAAAACATTATATCAAAGACACAGCTTCCGATCTCTCAAAAAGGCGATTCTGTAAAGCTGACTACTTTATATACTGATGATGCCGCCTACAAGGTTAAAAAAGACACTACCAACCGCGAAATTCTTACCACAGAACTTAACAATGATATTGAAAACGGAGATTATGCCGTCAAAGAATTTGTAAAAGTGGTGGGAACCAATATCCCGATCGCTAAAAGAGTAGACGCGAATGTTCTTGATTCGGTGATTGCAAAAGAGCTGAAAATACGCGGAATTACGGCAAAATTCGGGTATGGCGTACTTGATAAGAATAATAAGCTGACCAGTGTTGTGAATAAGGTCTATAAAGAAAAAAAAGACAGCAATACCTATACCTACCCTCTTTTCACTGATAAAAAAGACCGGACTTTATACAGTCTGGCTTTGGTTTTTCCTAAAAAAGAATACTCCCTGGCCATGAACAACTGGCCGATGCTGCTGGGAACCTTTCTTTCATTACTAACGATTCTTGGAATTTATATTATTTCCATTAATTATATGATGAGACAGAAGAAGCTTGCAGAAGTGAAGACAGATTTCATTAACAACATGTCTCACGAGTTCAAAACCCCTCTGGCCACTATTTCCGTGGCTACAGATTCTCTGGCCAATGACAAGATCGCTACCAATCCTGATAAGGTAAAATATTATTCGGAGCTGATCAAGCAGGAAAATCTGAGAATGAAAAAGCAGGTAGAAAACGTCCTGAACATGTCCAAGCTGGAAAGAAATGAAGTAAAACTCTTTTTAAAAGAAACCAACGTACGGGAACTTATTCAAAAAACAACGGAGTCTTTCAATCTTATCGTACAGCAGAGAAACGGATCACTCACCCAGGAGTTCAATGCCACCCACTATAATTTTAAAATAGATGAATTCCACATCTCCAACATGCTGGTGAATTTGCTGGATAATGCCAACAAATATTCACCAGAAGCACCGGAGATTCATGTGAAGACCAGAAATGAAGGCCATTGGTATGTGATAGAAATTTCCGATAAAGGAATGGGTATGGAAACCCAGAACAAGACCAAGATCTTTGAAAAATTCTTCAGAGAAGAAACAGGAAATATCCATAATGTAAAAGGACAGGGACTGGGACTTTCCTATGTGAAGAAAATTGTAGAACTGCACAAAGGGCTGATCCTCGTAGACTCCCACAAAGACAAGGGAAGTACGTTTACGATAAAACTGCCGATGAGCTGAGAATATCGATGATAAGCGATGAATGATAATTGATAAATAATCGTATAAAAAAATCAGTCATCAATAATCATTGATCAATTATAAAATAGAAACCAAATAACAAAATATAGGAAGATAGAGTGAGAACGTCATTCTTAATTTTTAATCATTAATTTTTAATTATTAAAATCATGAGCAACAGAATATTATTAGTAGAAGATGATCAGAGTTTCGGGGCTGTGCTGAAGGATTATCTTACCATCAACAACTTCGAAGTAACCCTTGCAACAGATGGAGAACAGGGTTTGAAAGAATTTACAGAAAATGAGTTTGACATCTGCATTTTTGATGTCATGATGCCTAAAAAAGATGGATTTTCATTAGCCGAAGACGTAAAAAAAATCGATAAAAATACACCTATCATATTCCTTACGGCAAGAAATATGAGAGAAGACATCCTGAAAGGCTATCAACTGGGTGCGGACGACTATATCACCAAGCCGTTTGATACGGAACTTCTTCTGTACAAGATCAAAGCAATCCTGCAGAGAAGCTCTACCTTGGAAAACGAAGAGCAGGAACAGTTCAAGATCAGCAATATCTTCTTCGATTCTATGCTGAGACAGCTGAAAGTAGGTGACAAAGAATACAAGCTTTCACCAAAAGAAAATGAATTGCTGAAGCTTCTGTGCATCCACAGAAATGATTTCATGCCAAGGGATCTTGCTTTGAGAAAGATCTGGAAGAAAGAAAATTATTTCACAGCCAGAAGTATGGACGTGTATATCGCCAAACTTCGTAAATTGTTAAAAGATGACGAAGGTTTGGAAATTATCAACGTTCACGGAGAAGGATTCAGGCTTTTGGTAAAAAATTAAGCTTAAATTCTGATTATAAATATAAAATTAGCAAAGCAATTAAAAATGTTTTGCTAATTTTGTTTCATACCGATTGGATATGAAAAATACATTCTTGGGCGTTATGGCCATTTCATTACTTGCCGTTTCATGTAAAAAAGACGAAAAAGCAACTTATTTAAAAGAAGAAGCGGCAGTTCAGCAGCCTAATGTGGCAGTTAATACAACCTCTAAAACGGCCCTGATGGATCAGGCCGGTGTACAATCCAATCCAAATCCGGCTCCTATTTCCACGAATGTTCCGGGAATAAAGAATCCTCCACACGGACAACCCGGCCACAGATGTGATATTCCGGTAGGACAGCCGCTTAATGTAAGCCCGACTGCCATTCAGACCGCTCCCGGGCAAAACCCGAATAATGCCATTAAAATAGACCCGAATTCCATGACTCCCGGAAAAGTAGTGATCGATAACAACGGTAAGCAGGTGAAAACAGCTCCCGGTATGAATCCACCACACGGACAGCCAGGACACCGATGTGATATTGCCGTAGGACAACCGTTAAACAGCAAACCCGCTCCGGCAGCCACACCACAACCAGTTCAAAGTGCAGCACAAAATGTTCCCGGCCCGGTACCGGCCGCTCCTCCAACGGGCGAAAAACCGAAACTGAACCCGGCACACGGAGAGCCATGGCATAATTGTGCGTTAAAAGTTGGTGATCCTTTGTCTTAATTTCGTATTTTTGCAGAGATGAAGCTGTTTCATATACTGGCTATTGTATTTTGTTTGGGAATTTTCTTGATTCCTAAAGGCAGCTTATTTTCACAATCCGCACAGGAAAACTGCTGTAAAGCTCAATCAGAAAAAAGCGACTGCTGCAAAGATCACAGTTCAAAAGACACTAAAGATACCTCAAAACATTCTTCATGCAATGATGACTGCTGCTCTACCTGTGTGACCTGCTTCACGTATATTGAAACTCCTTTTTCAAAAAATTTACACCTGGAACTTTCTTACTACAAAGCAAGTAAGAATTTTCAGTTCCAATACTCAGCACCTTATCTTTCAGACCGTTTAAAAGAAATATGGCAGCCGCCTAAAATAGGTTAATAACAACACTGAAAGTCCGTTACATATGGTAATGGACGGTTTTTATTTAATCTAAATTTTTAAACAAAATGAAATTATATATTTCCAGGTTTATACTTGGTCTCATGATGCTGTCCGCACAGTTTATATCAGCGCAAAACCTTTCAAAGAACCAGTTTCAGGTCAAAGGAAACTGTGAGATGTGCAAATCCAGAATAGAAACTGCCGCCAAAAAAGCAGGTGCCAAAACCGGTGTTTATTCTGTTGATTTGCAGACTTTAACCTTTGAAACAGACACCAAAACTTCTGCAGATGAAATTTTAAAGAAAGTGGCCGATGCAGGTCACGATAACGAAAAATTCAAATCTACTGACGAAACCTACAAAGGTCTTCCCGGCTGCTGTCATTATGAAAGAGATCTTCAGCCGGCTGAAGCAAAAGCCCACCATGAACATGCTAAAAAAGACAACGAGTTTTATGTAAAAGGAAACTGTGAGTCCTGTAAAGCAAGAATTGAAAAGGCAGCCAAAGCTGCAGGCGCCGATTCAGCAGAATGGAGTGCAGAAAAGCAAACGGTAATGTTAAATTTTGACCCGTCAAAAACCTCATCCGATAAAATTCTGAAAGCCATTGCAGATGTTGGTCATGACAATGAAAAATACAAAACTTCCGATGCTGTTTATAAAAATCTTCCGGGATGCTGCCTTTACGACAGGGATATTGCCTTTGGAGAAGCCAATCCAAAAGTACACTTTGTAGAAGAAACAAAACATGCCAACCATTCGGAAAGTCAGCCGGAGGAAACTTCCGGAAATCATGGCCAGCATGAAAAAAAGATCGACGGCGTAGTGGTTACCGGATCAAAAGCCGCTACTGCACTGAGTAAAAAAGAAGCAGGCCTGGTTTTTAATATTGACAAAAAAGAGCTGTTAAAAGCAGCCTGTTGCAACCTTTCCGAAAGCTTTGAGACCAATGCGACTGTAGATGTATCTTTCAGCAATGCCGTTACAGGTACGAAACAGCTGAAAATGCTGGGTCTGGATCAGAAATACACCAGCTTAACAAAAGAACTCCTTCCGGAAATCAGAGGCCTTGCCTCTGCCTATGGATTGAATTTCATTCCCGGAAGATGGATCGAAAGTATTCAGCTGACCAAAGGAGGCAGTACGGTAACCAATGGCTACGAAAGTATCACAGGGCAGATCAATACAGAACTCCTGAAAAATGCCAAAGAGCCTGAAACGTCATTAAATGTTTTCGCCGATTTCAACGGAAGAGCAGAAGCCAATATCACCAGCGTCTCCCCTATCAACGAAAAATGGTCGCAAACCTTTTTACTGCATGGGAACGGAACTTTTGGCGATACAGATATGAATGATGATACTTTCCTGGACAGAGCGAAGGGAACGCAAATCAATGCTGCTTACCTGTTAAATTATAATGATCTTGAAAAATCCGGCTTCGGCTCTCACTTCGGAATTAATTTCATCAGGGATGAAAGAACAGCCGGACAGATCGGTTTTGATAAAAATCTAAGCCAGAATAAACAGAATTTATATGGTGTAGGCATTGATATTTCAAGATTCCAGGTCTGGAATAAAACAGGCTACGTTTTCAAAGGAAAACCTTACCAGAGTTTAGGATGGATGAACCAGTATGTGTATCACCAGCAGGACAGCTTTTTCGGGCTGAGAAATTATGCAGGAAAGCAACACACCTATTATTCGAATTTAATCTTTGAAAGCATTATCGGAAATACCAACCATAAGTATAAAGCGGGAGCGAGCTTTTTATATGACGGTTATGAGGAAACGTATTTAAAGGACGATATAAAGAGAAATGAGATCGTTCCGGGGATTTTTGCCGAATATACGCTGACGGGGCTGAAATATACTTTAGTTGCAGGAGCCAGAGCTGATTTTCACAATCTTGCGGGAACCCAGTTTACTCCAAGAATTAATTTTAAATACGATTTCACCCCTCAGACGATCTTAAGACTTTCTGCAGGAAGAGGATTCAGAACGGCCAATGTTTTTGCGGAAAACCAACAGTATTTTGCGTCTAACAGAAGTATTCAGATTCTGCAGAACGGTGGGAATATTTATGGCTTAAAACCTGAAATCGCATGGAATTACGGAGCCAGTTTACAGCAGGAATTCAAGCTTTTCGGAAGAAAATCTTCCATTGTGGCAGATTTTTTCAGAACGGATTTCCAGGACCAGGTTCTTGTGGATCTGGACAAGTCTCCGCAACAGCTTACCTTTTATAATCTGGAAGGGAAATCATTTGCCAACTCTTTCCAGACTCAGTGGGACTTTACGCCTTTCAAAAATTTTGATGTAAGACTGGCCTACAAATATTATGATGTTCAGGCTGATTATCTGGATGGCAGAAGAGAAGTTCCTTTTATGGCGAAACACAGAGGCTTTGTAAATCTTGCCTATGCAACCAATAAAAATGATAAAGGCGGATTCTGGAGTTTTGATACCACCCTGAATTGGGTAGGAAAACAAAGGCTTCCGGATACATCCGGCAACCCTGCTGAGTTCCGGCTTCCGGTTTATTCTGAATCGTATGCGGTATTGAATGCACAGATTTCGAGGAATTTCAATAAAAAGATAAGGGCTTATTTAGGAGGCGAAAACCTTACGTCTTACTATCAGAAGAATGCCATTGTGGATTTCAGGAATCCTTTTGGAAATTATTTTGATGGCGGGATGGTCTATGCGCCTATTATGAAAGCTAATTTTTATGTGGGGCTGGATGTGACTTTCTAATCAGTTCAACCTGTTCTTATAGGTTTAGCTCTCTAAATTATACTTAGTAATCTCACGCAGATGGAGCAGATCAGGCTGATCCCTACATTTAAAATCTGCATAATCAGCTCCATCTGCGAGAAATAAATAAAAAAACAGCATCGGATCGATGCTGTTTTTACTTTTTATACCATAAGGAATTATCTTCCGAAATCATCCTGTACTCTTACAATATCATCTTCATCTGATGGATGGGAAGCGTCTGTATGCTGCCAGATTTCCGCTACAACACCCCAGCTTTCCAAACCGATCAATCTGTGTCTTTCTCCTTGCTGAAGCTTGATCTGATCTGTTGGATGATATTCTTTCAGTTCTCCTTCTTCATCCGTGTTGCTTGTTTTAATTCCAACCGTACCATCCACTACCTGCCATATCTCGGCTCTTCTGTGGTGATATTGCCAGCTCAGGCGGGCATTGGGAGCAACAAGAAGGATTTTAGGGCTAAGTTTTCCACCTATTTTCAGGCTTTCTACATCAATTCCGTCAAAATACTGATTCGCAAAATCCTGCGCCTGGTTTTCATCGATCACGAAGAAGCCTCCCCATGGCCTTGTATTGTCTTTTGCAGCAATGTTAAAGCCCTGTGCGACCAGCATTTTTTCTACTTTATCAAATATTTCTGTTTTCTCTGCACTCATAAATTGTATCCTTTTCTTAATTATTTTAAAATATAAAGTTTGTCCTGTTTATTCCTTTGACATTGAATAGGGAAAATCTTTTTCCTGCGAGCCTCTTTCTTTATTCGGCTTGCTGTCCATTTTGAATTCCAGAACGGCTCCGTTCATCAGTTCTTTGTGGCTCAGCCAGTTCTTAGAATAAGACCGAAGATTTACGTTCAATGATTTTACATATAGATTTTCTGCACTGTTCTCCGGTGCTTTTATTTCAATTTTCTTACCATTCTCCAAATGGATCACAGCTTCTTTGAAAAGCGGTGCTCCCAGAACATACTGATCGGTAGCCGGCGTTACCGGATAAAATCCTAAAGCTGAAAATACATACCAGGCGGAAGTCTGTCCGTTGTCTTCATCTCCGCAATAGCCATCCGGAGTAGCATAGTACAGCTTGTCCATCACCTGCCTTGTCCAGTACTGTGTTTTGTATGGGGCTCCGGCATAATTGTACAGATAAATCATATGCTGGATCGGCTGGTTTCCGTGGGCGTACTGGCCCATATTCATAATCTGCATTTCGCGGATCTCGTGGATCACACTTCCGTAATAACTGTCATCAAACACCGGTGGAAGCGAGAACACCTCATCCAGTTTAGCTTCAAATTTCTTTTTGCCCCCCATCAATTGAGACAGACCATCAATATCCTGAAATACGGACCAGGTGTAATGCCAGCTATTTCCTTCTGTAAAAGCATCGCCCCACTTAAAAGGATTGAACGGCGACTGGAATTTTCCGTCTTTGTTTTTACCGCGCATCAGGCCTGTTTCCGGATCGAACATATTTTTGTAATTGTACGCTCTCTTTTTATAGATATCAATTTCCGAAGCGGGTTTCCCCAAAGCTTTTCCAAGTTGGTAAATAGCAAAATCATCATAAGCATATTCCAGTGTTCTGGCTGCATTTTCATTGATCTTCACATCGTAAGGAACGTACCCCAGCGTATTGTAATATTCCACGCCTCTGCGGCCGACTGCATCAATGGGACCTTCGTTGTTGGCTCCATGCTTTACCGCCTGCCAAAGGGTTTCTATATCATAACCGCGAAGGCCTTTTATGTAAGCGTCCGCAACCACTGAAGCGGAGTTATTTCCAATCATAATATCGGAATATCCGGGACTGCTCCATTCCGGTAAAAACCCTCCTTCTTTAAAGGTATTGGCCAGCCCTTCCTGCATTTCCACATTCATATTTGGATAAACAAGGTTCAGGAAAGGATATAATGCGCGGAACGTATCCCAGAATCCGGTTCCGGCGAACATTCTGCCATCCAATATTTTTCCGTTGTAAGGGCTCCAGTGTTTTATTTTGTTTTGGCCATCAATTTCGTATAATTTCTGAGGGAAGAATAAGGTTCTGTACAGTGATGAATAGAATGTTCTCATCTGCTGATCCGTTCCTCCTTTCACTTCAATCCGGCTTAAAGTTTTGTTCCAGATATCTCTGGCATCCGTTTTTACCTGTTCGAAGTTTCTGCTTCCGATTTCCCGCTTCAGGTTCAGTTCTGCCTGTTCAAAGCTGATGAATGAGGAAGCTGTTCTTGCATAAACGCTTTCTTTATTTTTCAGTTTAAATCCAACAACTGCTCCGGCATGATCACTTGTAATTTCCAATTGGTTTTTGACAAAAGCAGTGTCTTTCCAGGTGGTGGTTAAATCAAAGTCTTTATCAAACTGAATGACAAAATAGTTTTTGAAATTGGTATATTTTCCTCTGGAATATTTAGTAGTATAGCCCAGAATTTTTCTTTCTTTAGGAAGGATTTTAATGTAAGACCCTTTATTTAAAGCATCAATAACAACGTATGCGCTGTCTGTTTTTGGAAAATCAAATTTGAAAAAAGCGGCTCTTTCTGTGGGAGTCAGCTCTGTTGTCACATTGATATCCGCCAAGTAAACGCTGTAGCTGTATGGTTTTGCCATCTCTGCTTTGTGGCTGAACCAGCTGGCACGCTCTTCTTCCTTAAATTTTAATTTTCCGACTCCCGGCATGATGGCAAAGGCGCCGTAGTCATTCATCCAGGGAGAGGGCTGGTGGGTCTGCTTGAACCCTTTTATTTTGTCTGCGTCATAGGTATAGGCCCATCCGTCACCCATTTTACCCGTTTGCGGAGTCCAGAGGTTCATTCCCCACGGAAGGCCTATCGCGGGATAGGTATTTCCATTGGACAAAGACGGTTTGGACTGGGTTCCCATTAAAGGATTGACGTAATCTGCCGGAGAAATTCCCTGCCCGAACGCAAAGACATTCAATAGAATAAAAAAACTTGAAAATAGAGACTTCATGATATCATTTTGTTAAATTGATCCTGGCTTTCTTTAATGCATAGCCTGCAGCACCAAGAATGGCCGCATCTTCAAAAATAGCGGAAATTTTAATAGGAAGGTTAATCTTATGCGCTGTTAAGTGCTGATTTAACCTGTTTTTAAAGTAAGGATAGACTTTTGCGATATTTCCGCCGATCACCAGAACTTCCGGATTATAGTTTTTTACATATTTCACAATAAATTCTGCAAAAGAATCTGCGTAGTCGTCAAATATGATGGTCTGCATCTCTTCAGGCTCATCCAGCAGGTCTTTTGTTCCGGATATTGTTTTCTCAGTTAATGCTGCGTAATGATTGACAAACCAGCGTGTGGCCAGATAATCTTCACTGATGGAATCCTTAAAAGGTGAATCCCACAGGTCTTCATCTGAAGCTGTTTCTCCATTATAAAAGGCAGTGCCCAGGCCTGTCCCCAGCGTAACCCCGAAAATCCTGTTATAATCCTGTACACAGCCTCCAAAAACTTCACCTTCAAGAAAAGCTCCCGCATCATTCAGAAAATGAATCTGCGTTGTTGAAATTCTGAGCCTTTCAGCCAGTTCATCTTTAATATTAACATGATACATATCGATAAATTTTCCCTGCTGCATCAGTGATACCCCGTTTTCATAATCGAAGGGGCCAGGCATGGCAATACCGATCAGAAGATCTTCCTTAACCAGATTATGGGTTACTTTTTCAATGGCAGAGATCCAGGCGGAAAAAATGGCTTCCCGGTCTCCAAAAGAGTCTACATGTTCTCTTACATGTGTGGAAGCTATAATCTCTCTTTTCTCCGGATCTACCTGAGCCATGGTAATATGCGAACCTCCAATGTCTATTCCTACTATATTTTGCATGATACTGTTATGTTATTTTTAGCCAGATATCAGATGTCAGACATCAGATATCAGACGTGTGTCCTCCTAAGATGTAAAACTCTTTTTTACTATTAAAACAGACAGACAAGAAAGCGAAACCGCCTCCTGTCTGCCTTAATAAAATCCCCTAATTTATTTCTACTTTTTATTTTCCACTGAGGATTAATTCTTTTATTCTACAACCACTTTTCCGGAAGACTGTACTGTTTTCTCCTTTGCGTTTATTTTGTAAACATAGGTTCCTGCAGATAGTTTCTGGGTGTTGATGACTGTATCATTTTTATCAATTTTCTGATTCATGACTACTTTTCCTGTCATGTCGTATAATACGATTTCAGTGGCGGTATGGTCATTGATCTTAAAATGGATGTTACTTCCTTTTTTTACAGGATTCGGGTATACCTGGCTTGCATTTTCTCTGGCAAAAGCAAGATCCTGTGTCGATAGAGGTGCTGCACAGGCTACATCTGTTCTCCAATTGGTAGCAGACATATTGATCAGCGTTGCAAAATGAGTATTCGCCGTAGCATCCAAAGCTCCGTTTCCACTTCCTTCATTCATTTTCCAGTTGGCTTCAAGACCAGATGCATTGGGAGCTACATTGCAGTTGTTGGCAAGAATTTCCGTGGCGGTCAGTGCTCTTTTCCAAACTCTGAATTCATCCAGGAATCCGTTCAGGGTACGTGAGTTATCATAGTTTCTGGCCAGATAAAGAATTCCGTTAGCCGTAAAGTTCCCTGATGCGGCTACACTTGCGTCCAGGTTGCCGTTGATATAAATTTTCATTGAAGCTCCGTCGTAGGTAGCAGCTACATGGTACCACGTATTGGTATTCAATCCTGTGGCCGCATTAAGCTTTACCTGTGATGATCCGAAACTCAGGATGAACTGCAGTTTATTATTCGCCAGGTTTCCGTCCCCGAATCTGAGAATTGCAGAGTTACTGTCTCCCACTTCAATTCCCATTACTGATGAGATGTAAGGAAAACCTGTTTTAAAAGCATTTACTTTTACCCATCCTTCAAAGCTCACCGCATTACCGCTTAAATTAAATTGTCCGGCATTCAGATAATGGGTACTTCCATTGAAGGAAAGTGATCTTGCCCCAGGACTTTGTACAGGAGCAAACCCACTGTTAAAAGACGTTTCGGCACTGTACGAACTGGTTGTTGATCCACTGCAGACTGCCTGTACTTTCCATACATAATTGGTATTTTCAGTTAAGCCCGGTAATGTGTAAGAATTGGCAGAGATATTCTGAACATCCGTCCAAGTCGTCGCTGCTGCTGTTTTATACTGTAAGTTGTAAGCAGATGCGCTTGCTACTGCATCCCACGATACTTTAGTGGTTGTCCCAAGAAAGCTTTCTGATTTCATGCCTGACGGCATTGCGCATCCGTTTCCCGAGTTGAATCTCGGTGCGAACAAATACGTGCTCGTCAGGGTTGCAGAACAATTGGACTGTATTCTCCAGTCATATTCCGTATTCAGCGTCAGACCATTGATGACAATGCTGTTTCCTGAATAATTAGTCCCGGCATTAATCCATGTGGTTGAACTGGCAGGTTTGTAATCGATATTATACGTTGCAGAACCGCTAGAAGTCCATTTTAAGGTAGCTGAAGTTCCGGTAAGATTAGCGGTTTCAAGCCCAAGAGGAGGATCACATGCTGCTCCCTGGCTCCAGGAGTATAAAGAACCTGTAAGCACGGTATTTTCGTTATACAGAATATTGGATCCCGTACTTAAATAGCTTGCATTATCTACCCCGTTAAGATCATACCACATAAATACGCCATACCCATCATTCATAGTGTTTGTTGCCAAAGTTGAAAGGGTGGTTGCAGAAGTAGACTGAGGATTTGTATTTCGGATCCATGTAGCTGCTGCAGAAAGCTTAGCGTTGGTAAGTGGCGGTACAGAAGGTGCATCATAAGTTCCATAATACGCATTCCAGCTGTAGTCGATATAATTTCCGGCCATATCACCATTGTAGCTTTGTCTTGAAGTGGCTGGTCCCAGATAATAAAAAGTGATCAGCTTATCCGGCATGGCAAGTTTAAGCTCCTGTAACAACATAACGAAAGAACTGCTGTTAGGCTGCCCTGTTCCGTTGTTTCCGTAGCCTGCATATTCATCATCGAGATCTACACCGTCCAAACCATAGGTATACACGGTATGGGCAATCTGCAAAGCAAAGTCACGGGCGGCTTCCCTGTTCGGAAAATTAGAGATTCCTGCTCCCTGGTGATTTCCAAGAATATCCAGAAGTACTTTAATTCCTTTTTGCTGTAATGGACGAACGTAAGTATTGACGTCATTCAATACTTTCGTCACGTTATTATTGCTGGAGATGTAAGCCCTGCTTTTGGAGACATCGTAGTTGATATTGGCTGCAAAGATGATCGCCACATCAAAAAGCTGTCTGTTTGTATTCTGCAGGGTGTAAGATCCCACATTCAGCATATTGTTGTTGTTTACTTCCACATAGCATATGCCCAGAGGATTAAGCTGCGCCTTAAGCATGGAAGTCCCATGAACGATCAGCAGGATCAGGGCAGCAAGGATAGATTTTCTTTTCATAGTATTGTTTTAGTTTAAAATCACCGGACCGGAGCCCGGTGATCAGTTTTTATTTTATCATTAATTTTTCAGTCTGCGTTAAGCTTCCGTCCTGAGATTCAAAACGGATGATATAATTTCCCATGGTAAGCTTTGAGAAATCATACTGGTTTTTTCCTGCCTTCAATGTTTTGGTATCCAAAGGACGTCCGTTATAATTATAAACTGTGAGTTTTCCCTCGCTATATTCTTCAGGCACAGAAATAGTAAGCGGAGAAGAAGCATTTAAAGGATTCGGGGATAATCTGATTTGTTTTTTAGCGGATATTTCTTCCAAACTTTCAGAGTTTTGAATCTTTGCTGCCGATGAAGCTTTTTGAGTTCCTGTGCAAGGCACATCCGCTCCCCAGTTGGAAGCATCAACTCCGGTAAGAGTTAACGTCACTCCGTTTCCTGAGCTATCCTGAACCGAAGAACCACTTCCCTCATTAAATTTCCAATACGCCGCAAGAGAGGTAGCCGGAACCGTTACATTACACATATTCTGGCTGATTTCCGTTTGACTTAATGCTTTTTTCCAGACACGCACCTCATCAACTTTCCCGTTGAAATTTCTGGAAGTGGCGTACGAATATCCTACATAGAATGCCCCGTTGGAATTAACAGATCCCGTCTGGGATTTGCTTGCATCAAGAACTCCGTTGATATAAATTTTCATCGATGAACCATCATAGGTAGCCGCCACATGATACCAGGTGTTGGCATTCAATGCGGTCGCAGCAGTCAGTTTTTGCTGTACATTGTTGATGCTTAACACAAACTGAAGTTTGTTATTCGCAATATTGGCATCTCCCAATCGAAGCAGTGCTGTATTACTGTCGCTCACTTCCGTTCCAAAAAGAGATGAAATAAAAGGCGAACCTGATTTAAAAGATGACGGTTTGATCCAGCCTTCAAAAGATAGTGCGGACCCGCTTAAATTAAGGTTTCCGGCTGCTCCTGATTCAGTGCTTCCGTCTAAAGAAAGTGCGGTAGAACCTGAAGGATTTGTCGTCCCGGAACCACTGTTGAATCTTGGCGCAAAAATATAGGTGCTTTTTACGCTGCAGTTCGTTCTGATTCTCCAATCATATTCCGTATTGGCTGTTAATCCTGATATGGTAACTGAAGTAGCCGTAGTAGCGGTCACCGCATTGGTCCATGTGGCAGCAGTTGCTAATTTATAATCTACATCATATGTATTGGTTCCCACTGCCGACCAGTTCAGTTTGGCACTTGTTCCCGTTAGATTACTGGTAAATAATCCTATCGGAGCATCACAGTTAGTTCCTTGTGTCCAGGATTGTAATGGCGTGCTTAAGACCGTCTGTTCTCCGTACAGCGTCTGAGTTCCCGCTGAAAGCTGGGATGTTTCGTTGGTTCCGTGAAGGTCATACCACATAAATACTCCGTATGCCCCGTTCTTGGTCTGCGTAGCGAGGCTGGTTGTAGTAGAATTGGACGTATTTCCCATCCATACAGCCGCAGGAGAGATCTGTGCTTTGGTAAGCGGCGGCACATTCGGTGCAGAAAAAGTTCCGTAATTCGCATTCCAGCTGTAGTTTACATAATCTCCTACCCTCAGTCCGTTCCATGAAAGTCTGGAAGCTGCAGGTCCGTAATAGTAGAATGTGATCAGTTTATTGGGCAGCAAAGCCTTTAGTTCCTGTACCAGCATCACAAAAGAACTGGCATTCGGCTGGCCGGTCCCGTTTTGTCCGTAATCTGAATATTCATCATCAAAATCGATTCCGTCCAGACCATACGTATTTACGGTATGGGCAAGCTGCTGGGCAAAATCCCTGGCGGCTTCACGGGTAGGAAAGTTACAAAGTCCTGCTCCCTGGTGATTTCCAAGGATCGTTAATACTACCTTTATTCCTTTGTCCTGAAGCGGCTTGATGTAGGTAGCTGCATTGGTCAGTACTTTTGTAACGTTATTGTTACAGTACAGGTAAGGTCTGCTGCGGCCTGTATCGTAATTGATATTGGCCGCAAAAATATTGACGACATTAAACAAATATTTACCAGAAGTCTGCAGTTTGTAAGATCCTGCATTCAGGAGGTTGTTGTTGTTTACTTCCACATAGCATATTCCCGTAGGACTAAGCTGCTGTGCATTCAGCACAGGGATAGCGTGCATGATCATTACGATCAATAAAGTAATGGCTTTTTTCATAATGGCTTTTTTAAGTGTTGTTTTTGGTATGGTGTTATCTAAATCATCCTTGAAATTTAAATTGACAGTATTATCCGGATCAAAATGCCCCTTCTGTAGATTTTTCCAGCTCGCGTGCAGATTTCAGAAATTCCTCCACATCCATTTCTTTGAAAAAGAGCAGGCCGTGTGTTGCCCTGAGACGCGGACTTTCATGATCATAGAAATAGGGTTTTCCTAACACCAGCTGCACATCCTTCAGCTGCTCTACCCAGGTCTGAATGGAAAGATGACTGAATTTTCCATCGTAACGGTAACTTGGAAAAGAAGCATCTACCTGGCTCATATAGCTGTTGGTAAAGCTTTCGTCCATGGTGCTCATGGCATTCAGCGATACCGGAAAAATATGGGTAACATCTGCTGCATTGAACTGGTACCAGACATTTCTGTATCCCCAGATTTTAATGGTTGAAAGGTCTTTCTCTTTCCCCCATTCCCTTACGGCTTCTGCAATGGCCTGCAAAACCTTGTAATGGGTATCGGGACCACTGCCTTCCGGATCAAATGCCAGGCTTATCACGGTAGGATTGATCTGCCTCAGCTGCTCTAGGATCGGGATTACATCTCTCTCCCTGTTTGGTTTTTCTGTGAAAATGGCTCCGGTGTAAAATCCCAGTCTCAAATGATGGACGTTTTTCGTGCGTACTCCAAAATGAGCCCAAACCAGCTCTTCTTCATACTCCCGGATCATTCCTTTCAACGTCTGGATCTTCTGTTCGGGATTCTGGCCGTCATAGCTTGAATTGACCGCCTTGATTATTTCGGTGATCATGGTTTCCAGATCCGTCCTGTTTTTCAGGTTCCAGAGCTCAACAATATTCCTTACCATCCTGTGTGAAACAGCCCTGGAGCGTTCATAAGCATTCCCGGAAGCAATATTGATCAGGTAATGGTAAACGTCTTTGTCTTTTTTATTTTTATATCCCTCCTCAAAAAAGTCCGGATACTGAAGCATTTCTACTTCCCCTTTCTGAATAAAGGAAAGCGCATCAGTAAGGATTCTGATTAAAAATGTATTGGTAACCGCCGTAAATCCTGATGTAAGCACCGAATAATGAGATACATTGGTCTCATTACGCGACTGATAGTGGATGTATGGCAGCAATCCTAAAGAAATATCATCGTGGTGCGGCCCTGTGTGGTAAAACACTTCACTGCTGAGCCTTTCTGTCCCTCTTTTGATTTTCCCGTTAATGGAATCAATGACAGACTGAACCGTATGCTCCCCAAAATCTGGAATAAGACGGGTATACGGATCTTCCTTTAGATCTTCAAGAGTGAGGTGTTCTGCATATTTGTTCAGTTTACGGGTCAGGGACATCACGGCTTTGTCTGTTTTTTCCTGTGACCATTTGCCTGAACGGTAATAATCATCAATATAATCACTCAGCATTCCTGCTGCTCCCAAAGTGATGTAGAATCTCCCGTTCGGAAGGCTGGCCAGCACAGATGCAGGATACAGGTTGGATGGTGGCAGCTCAAGTGCATTTTTGATCATGGGAGCTTTGGCTTCTCCCGCTGCGAAAATAATAGCCACCGCATTTTTGTTATACGTAATAGTTTCCAGACCGATGGTGATCACCAGTCTTTCTTTTGAAATTTCTATGCCTCCGAGATCTCCTGCTGCAACAGCCTGGGTTTCAAAATTTGTAGACGTAAGCCTTGTCGTGGAATAAGGATCGGAGCCTTTGATATTGAATGCAATATGCCCGTCGGGACCAATTCCGCCCAGAAAAAAGCCGATTCCTCCCAGATTACGGATCTTCTGTTCATAGTCCGAGCACCAGTTATCGATGAGGAAGATGGATTCTTTCTGCAGTTTTTCCGCGGGATTCAGAGCTTCACGGTATCTCAGCTCCAGATTTACTTTATGGTCCGGAAAAACTTCTTCGAAGCTTCTGCCTTCAGCTAAAGGAATTTCATTGGAACTGATCAACAAAGCATTTTCCCGCTTCAGCCCGAAAACTTCGATATAATATTTGTTAACGTAATGGTAAAAACTGTTCGCCTGTGATGACTGAATAGGATAAAATTCATCGATCTGGACAAAATGAAGATCTGCGAGTGACGGTTTATCTTCAAATAACAGTCCGTGTCTTTTTCTGAGTTCAATAATGCTATTGCTTGCCCAGTTTTCAAGGATATGTTTGGTCCAGAAAATAAAATATTCCGGCGTTTTACCCGTAGGAAGACTGATGACTCCGGCTGGGTTATCATGAACCCATTCCAGAAACCTCAGCGCGGTAAGCATTCCTAAATTCGGAAAGTTATCTACAACGATATAGGGAACATTCACCTTATTGTTGCGTGGAACGTCATTTAAAAATGACTGCTCTACGGGTGTAAAAGTTTTGTTCTTTTCCATTACGTTAGGGATTTGGTGTTATCAGTCCGCTAAGTCAGCAGGTCAGGGTTCTTGTTAAAGGTTTCCCATAACAGCTCTCCAAACAGCGTGTTCGCCCACGCAAACCATTCTCTGGTAAATTTCTTATCATTGTCCTTGTGGAAGGATTCATGCATAAATCCGGTTCCTCCATGGGTTTTCTGTAAGGTATCTATACACCATTTGATCTCTTTTTTGTCATTGGAGGTCAATGCTTTCATAATGATGCTCATTGGCCAGATCATGTCAAGACCAATGTGAGGTCCGCCGATTCCTTCAGCCAGCTTTCCTTTGAAGAAGAATGGATTGTCTTTTGACCATACATAATTTCTGGTATTCACATACACCGGATCATCTGCTTTCACTGCGCCCAGATAGGGTAATCCAAGCAAGCTCGGACAGTTGGCATCATCCATCAGGTTGTAGCTTCCGAATCCATTGGTTTCAAAAGCATAAATCTTTCCATATTGCGGATGATCATAGATTCCGTATTTTTTGATAGCTGCATCCACCTCATCGGCAAGGCTGTTGAGCTGCTGGGCCAGTGTCTGTTCATTTTTGATTTTCGAAACCATTTCTGCCGCCTGGCGTAAGCTTACTACGGCGAATAAGTTGGATGGAATCAGGAATGCATAGATCGTAGCATCATCACTTGGACGGAACATGGAATTGATTAATCCGACAGGGTTTGTCGGGTAACCGTAACCTCCCATCGGGATTCCGTCTGTAGCCCAGGCCGTTGTACGCTCGAATTTATAAGGCCCAAGGTCCGTTTTCCTCTGCTGCTCTTTAAACGTCTGCAAAGTCAGTTTAATTCCCTGCAGCCAGTTCGTGTCAAATGGTTTGGTATCACCCGTTGTTTTCCAGAAATGATACGCGAGACGGATAGGATAGCACAGTGAATCTATTTCCCATTTTCTTTCATGAATCCCGGGTTTCATATCCGTGTGATCATATTCTTTCCATTTGCTTATTTTATTTTCGTCGTTATAAAACGCATTGGCATACGGATCTTTCAGGATGAATTCCGTCTGTTTGTGAATCACGCCTGAGATCAGCTTATGTAATTTTTCGTCTTTTTTAGAGAACTGGAGGTAAGGAAAAACCTGTGCAGAGCTGTCTCTGAGCCACATGGCATCAATATCTCCTGTAATAACGTAGGTATCCGGAATTCCGTTCGTTTCTTTATAGAAAACAGTAGTATCTAATGTATTCGGAAAACAGTTTTCAAAGAGCCAGACCAGTTCTTTATTTTTTACCTTTTTCTTAAAAGCTGCAATTGCACTTTCTACCGCTTCACTGGTAAAATGTCTTTTATCTTTTGGAACACGTACCACAGGGAATTCTTCTACACTTAATGTCTTCGCAAAAACATTCTGGGTAAACATCAATCCCGCTCCTGCCAGTGCACTTGTCTTTATAAAGTCTCTCCTTTCCATTATACTTTTTGTTTCGTTATTTTTTACTTGGTTTATTTTACAGGCTTGCTTCCCATTACAAATTTCAGTTCACCGCCGTTCATAATATCACTGTGACTGATCTCCCAGCTTTTGAATTCTTTCCCGTTCAGGAACATTTTCTGAACGTAGATATTTTTATCTGAAATTTTATCAGCAGTTACGGTAAAGGTTTTTCCGTTTTCAAGTTTCAGGGATACTTTCGGGAATTGCGGTGCCCCGATCGCGTATACGGGTTTCCCCGGTGCCACAGGATAAAATCCTAATGATGAGAAAATATACCATGCCGACATCTGGCCACAGTCTTCGTTGTTTACAATTCCGTCCGGCTTTGCGGCATACATATTATCACGGATGAATTTCACCATTTTCTGGGTTTTATATGGACTTCCTGCATAGTTATACAGGTAAGGAACATGATGCCCCGGCTCATCACCAAATCCCAGAGATCCGATGAATCCTGAAATATCCACATGCTGCTCTCCTTCCATATTTAAAGCTTCCGTAAAGGTTTTATCGAGTTTTTCCTCAAAGCCTTTTTTCCCGCCGTACAGATTCATCATTTCATCGATCTGGTGAGGAACAAAGAAATCATACGCCCAGATATTTCCGGAAACCCAGTGCGGCTGTAGTTTTTTCCAGTCGTTTAATTTGAAATCCGGAATAAATTGACCGTTTTTCTGTCTTGGCCAGAAGTGATTATTTTCTTTGTTGAAGGTATTCAGAAAGCTCATTGAACGTTTCTTATACACTTCTGCATCTTCTTTTTTACCCAGTTTTTCAGCCAGCTGCTGGATACACCAGTCATCATAGGAATATTCCAGGGTTGCGGAAACCGAAGCTCCGTTTTCTGATGGGGTGTAGCCTAATTTAATGTAATCATTAAGGCCTCCGCCCCCATCGCTGCTGCTCATTTTATCGGTTAATGAAGCATCTTTCATCGCAGCAAAAGCTTTTTCGTGATCAATTCCCGGCACTCCTTTGGAAATAGCATCCCAGATCACGGATACACTGTGATATCCCAGCATACAGAAATTATCATATCCGCATAATTCCCAGATCGGCATATGATCTTTGCGGTCGGTATACCTGCTGATCAGGGAGTTGGCAAATTCTTTTGTATGTTTCTGATCCATAATGGTCAGTAGCGGATGCGTTGCCCTGAAGCCATCCCAATAGGAATACGTGCTGTAGTTGGTGAACCATTTGGTGTTCATATTTTCCTGTGCTGCCACATAATCTCCATTGGTATCCATATAAAGATTCGGGGCAATGAAGGTGTGGTAGACTCCGGTGTAGAAAATTTTTCTCTGGTCGTCTGTGCCGCCTGTTACCTGGAATCTGCTGATCAGGTCTCTCCAGGTGTTTTGAGCGTTTTCTTTAGCTTTAGCAAAATCTACGTTCGTTGCTTCGGCATCAAAGTTTTGCTGTGCTCCTTCGGTACTTACCGGAGACAGGGAAACTTTTACTTCTATGCTTTCGTTTTCCTGGGTGGAAAATCTTACATACGCTTTGGCATTTTTGGCCAGCGCAATTTTTTCGTTTTCTTTAATCTTTCCTTCCGAATAGGTTCCGTAAGATTTAAAAGGTTTGGAAAATTCCATCACAAAATAAGCGAATCGTTTTCCTCCCCAGCCGTTGCTGTAGCAGTAACCTTTGATTTTATTGTTTCCTTCGATGCTTACCAGCGTGTGGTAAATATTTCCGAAAATTTTATTTGTAGGGTCTATAATCACATTGGCTTCTTCACTCTTTGGGAAGGTATATTTATGGAATCCTACCCGTGGGGAAGCCGTTAATTCCGCTTTAATTCCATAACTATCCAGCATCACGGAATAATACCCAGGCGATGCGGTTTCTTTATCATGGGTAAATGTAGACCGATAGCCGCTTTCAGGTTTATCTTCAGAACCCGGAAGCATCTTTATTTTCCCGGTTGTCGGCATCACGAGAATATCTCCCAGATCTGCCCAACCCGTTCCGCTAAGGTGATTATGACTGAAACCCATGATGGTTTTACTGCTATAGTGATATCCTGAGCACCAGTCCCAGTCACCGCTTTTGGTATTCTGATCCGGACTCAGCTGGATCATCCCGAACGGTGTGGTGGCTCCCGGGAAGGTATGGCCATGGCCGCCTGTCCCAATGAAAGGATCAACCCATGAAAGGATATCTTTCTGTTTCTGGGCATTTCCGCCGGTTGAAAACAGGATAGTCAGTAAACATACAAGAAGTTCTTTTTTCATAATCATAATACAGAAATCTTAAAAATTCTTCAAGATAAGGGTTTATTTCACAATATAAAAGCCTTAATCAGGGTTTCAACAAGCGGGAAAATAAATTTTGCTAACTTATTTTCTTCGTTTTCAATCACTTTTACAGTGAATTGTTTTTCATAAAATCAATAATCTCCAAAATATATCCGAATGCCATGGCTACCACTGTATCTGCCGCGCCATAATATACTGTTACTTTATCTCCTTCTGAAAGCGCTGCGCAAGGGAAAACTACATTCGGAATATCTCCTGTAAGTTCATAGAGTTCTGCAGGAGCCAGCAGGTAAGGTTTTGTCCTGTACAGTACTTTTGACGGATCTTCAAGGTCAAGCAATGCCGCTCCCATAGAATATCTGAATCCTCTGCAGGTATTGATTACCCCATGGTAAAACAGCAGCCATCCTTCTTCCGTTCTGATAGGAACAGGTCCCGCTCCTATTTTCGTACACTGCCATGCGCTGTCTTCAAAAGGGGCTACTTTCATCACGCATCTGTGCTCACCCCAGTATTTCATGTCCGGGCTGTAGCTGATGTAGATATCTCCGAAAGGGGTATGCCCGTTATCGCTAGGTCTGCTGAGCATTGCATATTTTCCGTCTATTTTTTCAGGGAAAAGGACTCCGTTTCTGTTGAAAGGCAGGAATGCATTTTCACACTGAAAGAATTCTTTAAAATCAAAAGTATAGGCGATCCCGATGGTAGGTCCGTGGTATCCGTTACACCATGTAATCCAGTAACGGTCTTCTATAAAGGCAACACGGGGGTCATATTTATAGTCCGATTCTATCATTTCGGTATTTCCGGCCTGCATATCAATAGGATCGTGATTGATCTCCCAATTGATTCCATCCTTACTGAAACCTGCAAAAATATTCATCTGTACCGCTTTGTTATCACAGCGGAAAACGCCTGCGAACCCATCCTCAAAAGGAACCACTGCACTGTTGAAAATGCTGTTGGATGTAGGAATCGCATATCGGTTGATGATAGGATTTGCAGAGTAACGCCACATAATATCATGGCTGCCTTCCGGACGATCCTGCCAGGGGATCTTTGCTGGTTGAAATGTCATAAAGTATTTTTTACTTTTTGTTTACTATGTTTAATGAATGATTTAGTGTTCTTTTAGTTTTTCAGGATAGGAAAACGGAACAAGCCATGTCACAATAAATGCAGGTATTGTAGCTACCAACACCCAGATAAAGAATATTTTATATCCTACCCAGTCGCTGATCATCCCGCTGAACATTCCGGGAATCATTACCCCAAGGTTCATAATGCCTGTTGCAAATGCATAATGAGCCGTTTTGTGCTCACCAGGCGCAATCTGCTGCATGATATATAACATCAGCCCTACAAATCCAAACCCGTAGCCAAAATATTCCACGACCACTGCAACACCTACCGGAAGTAGTTCTGCGGGCTGGAAATAAGCCAGCAAGGCATACACTACAAACGGAATATTAAAGGCAGAGCACAGCCAGATCAATGACTTTTTAAGACCTCTTGCAGCAATGAAATAGCCTGCCAGTACCGATCCCAAAATAAACGCAGCTGAACCGTAGGTCCCATAAATAAGTCCTATATCTGATGTGGATAATCCCAGCCCTCCCGCACTTCTCGGCGCCTTGAAGAACAGAGGGGCAATTTTAATGGCAAAACCTTCTGCAAAACGGTAAAGAATAATGAAGAGTACGGCCCACATGATATTCTTTTTTTTAAAGAAAGAGATAATCACTTCCAGCAGCTCCTGACGGACATTCCCTGCTTTTTTGGTTTGCTTTTCCTGTTTATTTTCTTTGGGTAAAACCGCATAATGATACACAGCCAGAGCAAAAAACAGAAGACCATAAATTCCCATGATGATCATCCAGGCATTGGTCACTCCCTGTGTTTTCTCCAAAACTCCTGCGAAATAAACCAGAACTCCGCTGCTGATAATCTTCGCCAGGTTGTAAAAAGCTCCCTGCCAGCCGATATATTTTGCCTGTTCTTTGTTCGTTAAAAAATTGATATAGGTTCCGTCTGCAGCAATATCATGGGTTGCACCACAAAATGCCACAACAGCAAAAAGAGCGATACTGTATTTGAAAAAATCCGGCATCGGTAAACTTAATGCAATGAGTGCAAACAGTATTCCTATGGCAAACTGGGTAGCTACAACAAAGAATTTTTTTGTTTTGTAGATCTCCAGAAAAGGGCTCCAAAGCGGTTTCAACGTCCAGGAAAACATAATCAGAGCGGTCCAGAATGTGATCCTGGAATCTGAAATCCCCATATCCTTGTACATAATCCCGGAAACTGCATTAATGGTTACAAAAGGGATTCCCATTGCAAAATATAATGTTGATATCCAGAAGATCGGTTTTACCGAACGTGTTTCAGAGCTGTTGTTTCCCATATTCAAACTAAAATACTAAAGAAAAGAGGGCCACCCAAAAGCATCATTCCCAAATTGAAACGAAACTAAAATTGAAGAATCCTAAAACTAACGTGTATCTGAGATTTCTCCGCCGGAATGAAAAAAAACCAAATTAAATCTAACTTTTGAGATGGCCTCTTTATCTTTTAATTGTTCTGCTTACCCCTTATTATTTTTTATCCCACCACAGTTTAGTGCCTCCTGTATCAGGACCTCCAAGGTATTGCAGAGCCTGTGCATAGTTGAGGGTATTATTTCTATACTTGGTTGGGATAGGTATTCTTCTGATCATAGCATCAGTACTGATGGTTCCCTGGCTGTCATTCAGGACATTTTTGAAAATAACCGGATATCCGGTTCTTCTCTGTTCTGCCCAGGCCTCTGCACCGTCAGGATAGATAGCGATCCATTTCTGGGTCATGATTCTTTCTAGTTTTCTTTCGAAGGTATCACCATCGTTCCACTTAATGGTAATGGTACTTAGCATCGGGCTTCCTGCGAGAATGCTGTTTGATGCATTTTTAGTATCAATATATGGTGCTTCTTTTGAAGTAGCATCTGCAATATACGTAGCATAGGAAGCACTTTTCCCCCATTCTGCAAATGACATTTCAATCCCTTTGTTATAGTTTGTTCCTGCATCACCCGCTCCGGCGTAACCCCTGATAGCCGCTTCGGCTTTTAAGAACCAAATTTCTGCGGCAGTAAATACTTTATTTTTACCGTTACTGTTGGAAAAATAGTCTCCGGTAGCAGATGCTGCAATTGGCTGGGAAAAGTCTCCATAACGGTCCTTACTTCCTCCCATATCAACCCCTTGTCTTATTCCAATGTATTGCCCGGCTACAGTAGGATCGGTAGCGGGTTTAGCATAAGCAGATCTTCTAGGGTCATTAAACCCATTCATATAAGACATTAACGGAGCTCCGATCTTGCAATCACCCCAGGAATAGATAATATCGCTGAGAGGAGATGCTCCTCCATAATTAATTAGAGCATTTGAAGAGTTTTCATCAATAAACCCTACCGGAGAGGCCAAAGCCTGTTCTGCATACAGTCTTGATTTAGCAGGATCAGCATAACTGATTCTCATAGCAAATCTTAACTTTAAAGAATTAGCCAGTTTTGCCCAATTTACAAGGTTTCCTCCATACATAAGGTCTGACTTAGTGATAACCGCTTTATCTTCTGTACCAGGCGTTTGCTGTAAATCTGATATGGCTGAAGTTAAATCTGTGATAAAGTTGTTATACGCTTCCTGCTGTGAATCAAAATCAGTAATCCCTGCAGAATTAGGAGTTTCAAACTTACTGTAAATAATCGGGCCATGGGCATCTGACACTTTACTGGCAGAAATTACTTTAAGAATTTTAGTCAGAGCAAGTGATGCCTTGAAGTCAATACCAGGATAGTTTTTTTGTATCACAGTATTAATAGCTTTTGATTTATCAAAAACATCTTCCAGCTGTGTCATCATAACTCTCTCATTCCAGCCATCCATCATGAAATAAGTTGTATTATTTCTTCCTCCGTTATAAGGTGTAGCTGTACTGAATAAACCACTGAACATATCTGCATTAAGGTTGGTTTGCAGCTGATAGATCCAGTTGGTAGAGCTTTGCTGATTTCTCTGCATCAATTTTAAAGGATTTACGATTTGAGTAAAATCGGCATTAAAATTTTCAGGTCCTCCGATGTATTCCTGATTATATTTATCAAATTCACTCGTACAGCTTAACGCAGAAAACAGCATAAGCGCACTGAATGATATTATTTTAATACGAGATATTTTCATTTTGTTAAAATTAGAAGTTAGCTTTTAATGATAGACCAATTGATCTGGTAATTGGCATTCCAAACATATCGATCCCTACACCTCCGGGATTAACTCCGGATACTTGTTCAGGATCAAATGGAGCATCTTTGTAGAGGAAGAACAAATTGCTTCCAATCAAACTTACTGTAGCATTTTCCATATATTTTGAACGGATGTCAAACGTATATGAAATTGATGCCTGCCTTAAACGTACTGCTGTAGCTTTGTACATATATGGTTCATCAATAGATCCAGACACTTTTGAATAGTATTTTTCAGCATCAGTTAGCCCTGTATAAGGGGTTCCATTTTCATATACCGCATTTGGGATGCTTACTCCTCCATTATCACGGGCATCTGCCGTAGCCTGGCTTACCCCAAACTGATCATTTTTAGCCTGTGTATAACCCAAAACTTTCCCTCCAAACTTACCGTCAATAAGGAAGCTGATTCCCAATTTCCCTATATTGAATGAGTTGTTAAACCCAAGAATAAATTTAGGATTCGGATTCCCAAGGTATTGTACCTGGTTTTCATCTCTTAACGGAACGCCATCTGCATCCACAATGATTCTACCTTCACCATCTCTTTTGAATACTGATCCGTAAATATCACCAAACGAACCTCCTACTTTTAACCTGTTATATCCACCACCTGCTAATACAAAGGTTTTGTCATCCGACAACTTTAAGCTGGAAGGGAATAACTCTTTAATAATATTTTTATTTGCAGATGCATTAACTGTTGTTGTCCATCCAAATTTTTCACCACCGAATATTTTGTAGGATAGGCTGGATTCAAAACCTTTATTCTGAATCTTACCTGCATTTATATCAAATCTTCCTGTTCCAAATCCTAAATTTGAAGAGATTTCAATAGCCTGGAGCAACTGGTTTGATACAATTGAGTTATAATAGGTGAAATCAAAAGTTAAACGATTATCGAAAAGCCTTAGCTCTGTACCTGCTTCAAAAGTTTCATTAAGTTCCGGTTTAGGAAAAAGATCAGAAAAGGCAGGATTAGTCACAGGAGAGGAAGCAGGGTTTATTACAGTACCAGCATTCACCTGATAGACTTGTGAGCCTGTTAAAAAGGCGGGAGGTAAACCTAATCCTACTTTTGCATAGGATCCTCTTATTTTCCAGAAATTAATAGACTTCGGAAGATTAAAAATTTCCGATATGATAGCATTCACACCCACTGATTCATAGTCAAATGATTTTTGACTGGCACTAGCTAAACTGGAATCCCAATCGTTTCGAAATGTCACATCAAGGTATAGGAATTTTTTATATCCGATATTGGCACTTGCAAAAACAGATTGTACCTGTTTTTTTGTGCTGTATTGTAAATAGCTAATACCATTTCCATTCTGACCAGGCCACTGCAAATTGTTTTGTGTAAATAAATTAGGGATCACCAAAAGATTATTTTCAATACTGCTTGAAGTGTATCTTTGCGTATTAATACTTCCACCTACTGTAAAATCCAGGGAAATATCATCTGTGATTTTTGGACTTCCTATTAACAATGCATCACCATATGTAGATGAAGTCTCCACAACATCTTTGTAAAGTTTACCATTATCATTTCCACCTAATAACACTGGTAGAGAATATACCGCGACATTACGCTGACTATCTGAGGTAGTATAACTGTAATTTCCTCTTACTCGTGCAGACAGCCACGGATTAAGTTGGTAGCTTAGCGTAGCAGCACTGTAAAGGTTTTTATTCTTTGTTGTAACCGGGTTTTGATTGAGAATCCAATATGGATTTTGAGATTCCACACTAAAACTTCCGTCCGGTTTTATTGCCCACCAGTTTTGAGCAGGAAGCAGTCTGTTGCTATTTAAATAAGAATAATTTGAACCGCTAAATTGATCAAAATCAATACCTCTCGGTAACCAATATAGATTTACCAATGGAGAATAGTAGGAACCTGGAGTCAACCTATTTTTACCGTTTTGCAAAGATCCCATAAAATTGGCATCTAAGGTGAGCTTATCATCCAGAAACTTACTTGAATTCCTGAAGTTAATATTATACTGGTCAAATACTGATGTCGGGATAATTCCTTTATTAGTTGTATTTCCTATAGAGAAGAAATTGTTGGATCTATCATTTCCTGATTGAAATGAAACATTGTTAACCCATGTAGCTCCCGTTTGCAGGAAATCTTTAAGATAGTCTTTTGACGCTCCCTTCTCCCCCCAGCTTTGTTGAGAACCTGTCTGCCCATTTGCAGGATCATAAGGAATGCTCTGCAGATAGCTGTGCTGCAACTCAGGAAGACTGTAGGCCTTATCAAGAGTTAAACTTGTGTTATAAGATATTCTACTTCTGCCTGCTTTTCCTTTTTTGGTTACAATTAATACAGCACCATTTCCTCCAGCACCACCATACAGAGCCGCAGCTGAAGCTCCTTTTAAGAAATTAATACTTTCAATATCTTCCGGATTAATAGAACTCAATACATCTCCTGTATCAGGCATCGATGCAAAAAAATCAACATTTGGCCCTTTCGTGTTATTAATAATGGGAATACCATCAATTACATACAACGGCTGGCTGTTTCTTGTAGATTTATCCCCCCTCATAACAACCCTCACCGATCCACCAACCCCACCATTGGTCTTATTGATCTGTACGTTGGAAACCTTTCCGTTGATTGAATTCAAAAGATTGGGTGTTTTTACTTCTGTAAGCTCATCTCCACCGATTTGCTGACTCGAATACGTTAGAGACCGCGCCTGCCTTTTTATTCCCAAAGAAGTAACAACCACCTCTTCTATTTTGGTTGTTTTAGCAGTATCTGCCTTTTTTGTTTCCTGTGCGTAGGCAGATAAAGAAATAGCTAATAAAACCGGTATAACAGTTTTTCTCATAAGGTTAGTTTTATTAAGATTTGTTTGAGAATCAATTACATCACTTTAAATATTGTTTAGATTTTAAAAAGAGATTTATCTTCGTTTTTCTGCAATATTTGCATCAAATAATTAAAGTTTTGTTAAGATTTAATTCATATTAGCAAATCTAAATTTTGTTAACAGTCAGATATAATGTTATTTTATCATAAAACGATATTATTTTTTCAGTCATTTTCACAATACCGTGATTATACACTGATTTGCAGACCAGTACCCGGATTCAAGCTTTTAAACCCAATGGGTAAAACATGGTGCTTTTTTAACATTTCATGATCAAAATTGATCTGACGCGAATCAAAAAAATCCGGATACAATGATCCGGATCTTTATGTGCATGCATTTACTTATGCTAAAATATCACTCGATTTTTTTCACTCCTTTAAAAAGCTCTTTAAATTCAGTGGGGGTCGTCTTTTTGATGGATTTAAACACCTTATTGAAGTTCGCAATATTATTAAATCCGGCTTCAAAAGCTGTTTCAAAAACAGTCAGGTTCTTTTCCATGAGCCATCTGGCAGCATAGCTAATCCTGATTTCGTTCAGATAATTTACAAAAGTTTTTCCCGTTCTTTTCTTGATAAACCTGTTGAAGGTTACACTGCTCATATTGATCAGTGAAGCGGCATCATGAAGGGTAATTTTGCTTTCAAAGTTTTTATGGACAAAATCATGTACAATCTTCATTTTGTCATTATCTGCAAAGGTTTCGAGCTCTATGCTGTATGATGATAAAAGGGTTTTGTCTTCTGCTATAGCCAGTTCATTAAGGATTTTCATGATCTCAATGAACGATTCAAAACTGTTCATTTTGGATAAGTTGAGAAAAGAATCCTTTAGTTTTTCAGCGGTCTCCTGCGAAAATAAAATTCCCCGGATCGAGTCTTTCATCAGATTACTGATCGGCTTCAGGATATTTTTATCCATCATAGACTGCTTAAAAAAATCCTGATTAAACTGCACGGTGATCTCATGTGTCTTTTTAGTCTTGCATTTATGGTTGGCCCAGCAGTGTGGAAGATTAGGTCCCACCAAAACCAGCTCAATATCGCCGATTTCTCCTGTATGGTCTCCGATTAATCTGCGGTAGCCCTTGCCTTTAATGATAAAATTGATCTCGACTTCCGGATGATAATGGTATGGAAAATCAAAAGATGTCTTGATTCTGTCAAATACAAGAAAACTGTCCTCAGGAGATAGCGGTGTTATTTCTCTCAAAATATTTTCTAGCTTGCTCATCTACTCTTTGAAGAAATTAAAGTTATAATTCAATATAAAACGTTTTATACAATTAATAAAAACCAATCTACTAATATATAATTTTTATTTTTTCTCTGATTTCGTTAAAAGAATGAAATCAAAAAGCAAAATAAGGCAATGAAAATCTTATTTATCCTATAAAAACTAACTTTTTTATAAATCTATTTTATTGATTAATGGATAAAACCATCTTTTTTGTATCTTTCAACTAAAGTAATTGTATGCCGGAGCAGCTTATTTTTGAAGATCATTATAAAAAACTGGGGCTTGAAATATTCTCCGAGGAAAACCTGGAAACAGTCAACGGAACCCAATTCAGGTATGATATTAAAATCCTTTTCATTTCGGAAGGCTATGAACTTACCATAGATTTTAATCATTATAAAGTTTCCAGACCTTCCCTGTTCTTTCTCACCAGCCAGCATCTGAAAATAGAAAAAGGAAAAGAAGAATCTATGCTGCTGTATTACAACCGCGATTTTTACTGTATTCAGATCCATGACAAGGAAGTGGCCTGTGACGGACTCCTCTTTCACAATGTGTTTGAAATACCTTTTGTAGAACTAGATGATCTGGAAACTTCCGAGATCAAAAATTTATTCCATCACATCAAAGATGAACTGGTATGGAAAGATTCTTCTGCCGAGGAAATGATGAGGACCTACGTAAAACAGATCATCATACGGGCCACTAGGAACTGGAAGAAACAGCACCTCAGCAATGGCATCATCAAAATACCCGGCAGCGAGCTTGATGTTTTCAGGGATTTCAGCCGGTACCTGGAAATTCATTTCAGAAAAAAACATAATGTTGCGGAATATGCAGAACTCCTTCACCTGGCTCCGAAAACTTTAACCCATAAATTTAAAAGCCTGAATCTGGAATCTCCCAACCAACTTATTATCAACAGGATTTTACTGGAAGCCAAACGGCTCCTTTTTTATACGGATAAACCGGTCAAGGAGATCGCCTATGACCTTGGCTACGAAGATCCGGCCTATTTCAACCGGCTTTTCACCAATAAAACAGGAAGCACTCCTTCGAATTTTAAAAAAAATTACTCATCGGGAAAAAAGTACAATATTTAAGCCTTTTTATCTATTGAATCTGCTTTTCTACAGACCTATCTTTGTACCATCAAAATCAAACAATATTAAAAAACAAATACAAACATTATGAGACGTAACGCAACAGCCGTTTGGAACGGTAACATCAAAGAAGGTAAAGGACATTTAACCACTCAAAGCACAACTTTAAATGAAACCCGGTATTCTTTCAACAGCCGTTTTGCAGACGGTGTGGGAACCAACCCGGAGGAATTGCTTGCCGCTGCACATGCGGGGTGTTTCACGATGAAGCTAAGCGCAGAGCTTTCCCAGGCAGGATTTACCCCTGAAGAGCTTAAAACAACATCTGTAATCACACTGGACCCAAACATTGGGAAAATTACAAAATCTGAACTGACTTTAACAGCAAAAGTTCCGGGAATTTCAGAAGAAGATTTCCAGAAATATGCTAAAATAGCAGAGGAAGGATGCCCTGTAAGCGCTGCTTTCAATTTTGAAATCACTTTAAATGCTACTTTAGCATAAAAGGCAAGGTTTTTAAACCCTACACAGACTAAAAGACGGAAATTACACTTCCGTCTTTTTTATTGATGGTATATTATACAAAAATTCCTATCCGCAAAAGCAGCAATTTCCCTAAAAACATTGAGAAAAAAATACCGAAGTTTAGGTATTGCCTTAAGAGACTTTCTAAAATAATTTTGTTAGTGAAAATTGGAAAACCAAATGTCATGACACATTTACTTATGCTGTTAATTGTTGTGGCAATGATATCTTTTGCTCTCAGTGCCTGTGCGAAGGATAAGGATGAGTCCCGGAATATCAAAAATTCGGTAATCACCTTTTCCGTTTCCAACACTTTCAGTAAGGCAGCTGGCGACCATTTTATTTTTGGAGCTGAAGGAAGCAGGGATGACACAACTATTGTAGACTGGAAATTGGATGGGAGAAAAATTGCAGGTGATGTATCTATAGATGATCATTATGTGGACGGTGGCAAAAGTAATATTATTGTAAAATCTGTTTCTCCATTTTTTAGAGGTTCCGTAGGCTTTACTTTTTATAATATTGGCAAAGCACCTTATACGGTAACTTACACCATAAAAACAAATGACATTATTATAGATCAAAAAACGATCATCATTTCCAGTGGAGAAACTTATTTTAAAAGCTATTCACTTTAAAAACTTCAACTAACATGAAAACCGGAGACTGCCTCAAAAGAGCAGTCTTTTTTTATGCATAGAAGTACACATACCCCTTGAGCAGTATCCATGAATAGCTGTAAATACTGAATACAGGAAATCACTTCAAAATAAAATATACCGATTGGTATATTTTTGTATATTTGCATTAAAATTAAACACTTAAATGTCAAAAGCAGAAAAGACCAAACAATTTATCATTGAGAAAACAGCCTCTTTATTCAATACAAAAGGCTATACCTCTACGTCTTTATCTGATATTACAGAAGCTACAGGCCTTACGAAAGGAAGTATCTACGGAAACTTCGGAAACAAAGACGAAGTCGCACTTGAGGTTTACAAATACAACTCCGGCCTACTTTCCCAAAATATGGCAAGATCTTTAGGAGATGAATTTCCAACCGCGATTGATAAATTAAACGCCTTTGTGAATTTTTACCGCAAAAACTGGAAAGCAGTATTTGAAAACGGAGGCTGCCCCTTAATGAATGCGGCCACCGAAGCAGATGATACTTTTCCAGGTCTGAAAAAACATGTGATCAAATCTTTTGAAGGATGGATTAAAAAAATAGCATCCGTCATTAAAGAGGGGCAGGAAAATGGGGAGATACACCCTATGATAGATGCAGACGAATACGGATCATTATTCATCATGATGGTAGAGGGCGGAATCCTGCTTGCTAAAACCACAGAAGACGAAAAATATCTGAATCTGGCTTTGGACAGGATACTATTCATGATCGACAAAGAATTAAAAATACTTCCATCATAAAATCATTCCATATGGAAACAAAAAAAGTGGCCATTGTAGGATACAGTAGAATTCCTTTTGCCAGAATCAATACAGCGTATGCAGACCAGGGAAACCAGGAACTTCTGGAAGCTTCCCTTAATGGACTAATCAACAAATATCATCTGCAGGGAAAACTTCTTGGCGAAGTAGCCGGCGGAGCGGTGATTAAACACATTTCAGAAAGCAACCTCATCAGGGAATCCGTGATGAATACAGCCCTTGATTCTGCCACTCCTGCCTGTGATCTTCAGCAGGCATGTGATACAGGAATTGAAGCTGCAATTTACATCGGCAATAAAATCGCCCTAGGCCAAATTGAAAGCGGTATAGCATGCGGAGTGGAAGCCATGAGCAATATTCCCTTTGAATCTGCACCAGCATTAAGGAAGGCCCTGTTAAAAGCCAATAAAGAGAAATCTACATTCGGAAAATTAAAGCAGCTTTTAAGCCCTAAACTGAAAGACTGGATGCCCATACCCTACAAAGGACAGGAACCCAAAACAGGTCTGGTGATGGGTGGACACACTGAAATCACTGCAAAATATTATCAGATTTCCCGTGAGGAACAGGACGGATTATCGTTGAAAAGCCATCAGAATATGGCCAAAGCTTATGATGAAGGTTTTTTTGATGATATGATTACACCAGCCTTCGGTTTAAACCAGGACAATAACCTGCGCAGGGATACCAGTCTTGAGAAGCTGTCACAGCTGAAACCTGCTTTTGATAAAGTGAGCGGAACCCTGACCGCAGGAAACTCCACCCCTTTTACAGACGGAGCTTCAGCAGTCTTATTAGCAAGTGAAGAATGGGCCAACGCAAACGGCCTTCCTGTTCTGGCGTATATCACTTTTTCAGAAGTCGCGGGCATAGAATATGTCGAAAACAAACAGAATTTATTGCTGGCTCCGGTTTTTGCGGCTGACAGAATGCTTAGAAAAGCAGGAATGAGGCTGGAAGATTTTGATTATTATGAAATCCATGAAGCTTTTGCGGCACAGGTTCTTGCGACCACTAAAATCTGGGAAAATGATGATCTGGCTAAACAGTTCGGACTGGAAAAATCATTGGGGAAAATTGACAGAAATAAGCTGAATGTAAAAGGAGGAAGTCTGGCGGCTGCACATCCTTTTGCGGCAACAGGAGGAAGAATTATCGGAACTCTGGCCAAACTGCTTCACGAAAAGGGCAGCGGAAAAGGATTTATTTCCATCTGTGCGGCCCGCGGACAAGGTGTAACCATGATTTTAGAAAAATAAAACAAAAAATATGGACAGATTAGCACAGCTGCAGCAATTCATCGGAAAAGAATTTGACCAGTCACCATCCCCATTTATGAAATGGCTTAATCCTGTTGTTCTTTCAGCAGAAGAAGGACATCTGGAGTTTCAGTATACCGTAAGACCTGAGTGGCTTAACCCCATCGGAAACCTTCACGGCGGTGTAACGGCAGCCATTGTGGATGACATCATTGGTGCCACCATGTTCTCCCTGAATGAAAATTCTTTCATAACAACTATTAATAATGTGATCGATTATTTTTCAACTGCGAAAGAAAGTGATAATATTGTAGCCGAAACAAAAATTATAAAAAGAGGCAGGCAGTTCGTCAATGCTCAATGCGAAATATGGAATGCAGATAAAACAAGACTGATTGCCAGAGGAACCTCTAATTTATTCAAAATTAATAATCAGGTATGAAAAGAGTGGTCATTACAGGACTGGGCGCAGTGACGCCTTTGGGTAACAATGTCGAAGATTTTTGGCAGAATAGTATTAATGGAGTCAGTGGAGCAGGATTGATTACACACTTTGATTCGGAGAAGTTCAAGGTACATTTTGCCTGTGAGGTGAAAAACTTTGATCCGAAAGTCTATCTGACGCACAATGAAATAAAAAGAAGCGACCTATTCTCACAATATGCCATGTATGCATCTACGGAAGCGCTACAGGATTCAGGTTTAGACCTGGAAAAAATGGATCCGTTTGATACCGGCGTCATCTGGGGAACCGGGCAGGGCGGAATGGTTACCTTTGAAGGAGAGGTGATGAATTTTGCAGAGGGAGACGGGACACCGAAGTTCAATCCTTTTTTCGTGCCTAAATTTATCGCCAATATGGCTTCAGGAATGATTTCTATGAAATTCGGACTGCAGGGGATCAATTACACGACTATTTCAGCCTGTGCTACAGGAAATACAGCATTAATGGACGCTTTTAACTACATCCGTCTCGGAAAAGCCAAAGTAATTATCAGCGGAGGTTCTGAGGCTGCCATTACCCCTGCTTCCATAGGTGGTTTTTCTGTGATGAAGGCCATGTCTACCCGAAATGATGATTTTGCGACCGCAAGTCGTCCTTACGATGCAGACAGAGATGGTTTTGTGATGGGAGAAGGTGCCGGCGCATTGATTCTTGAAGAATACGAGCATGCTAAAGCAAGAGGTGCAAAAATCTACGCTGAACTGGCGGGTGCTGCAATGACTGCCGATGCGTATCATATGACTGCGCCACATCCGGAAGGAGTAAGTGCCATTAAAGCGATGCAGCTGGCCATGCAGGAAGCAGGAGCCAATATTGAGGATATTGATTATCTGAATCCACATGCCACATCTACGCCTATGGGAGATCTTGTGGAACTGAACGCGATCAGCAAATTATTCGGAGGAAATAAAGGCCTTGACATCAGCGCTACCAAATCCATGACCGGACATTTACTGGGAGCTGCCGGAGCAGCAGAAGCTATCCTTTCGATTAAAGCTGTAGAAAAAGGAATTATTCCTCCTACCATTAATCTTCATCGTCTGGATGAAAATATCCCGAAAGATGTGAATATTGTTTTTGGAGAAGCCAAGGAGAAGGATATCAATTTTGCATTAAGCAACGCGTTTGGATTCGGAGGACACAATGCAACTTTGGTCTTCAAAAAGTTTAGATAAATAGTATTTAATTGATTATATTTTTAATCCCTTTGCTGTGTGGCAAAGGGATTTTTTTATTTTTTCCCACAGAGGACACAGATTTTCACAGATGCTTATGCATATTATTCACTATAAAATCTTTGATTTTTGAAAAACTTATGTGTACTTCTTCTTCATAAAGTTTTTCACTTCCATATAACTTAAGTGTCAAAAATCTTTTGCACCTTTTGTGGTTGAATTTTATTTCCTGAAAAAGTGTGGCAACACAGAGATTTGGGTTACTATCTATAAAAAAAGCAGCCAAATCTGACTGCTTTTATGTTTATGCTTTCAACCATTCCGAGGAAGAAAGGTATTTCTGATCGGGGTAATAAATAAAGAGACAGTTTCGTCCTTTTATGGTATTAATGATCGGCTGCGTCAAAGCTCTCGGTACGGCAGGGCACCCCCAGCTTCTCCCGATTCTTTTGTGCATGGATGCAAATTCATCACTTACATAATCTGCTCCGTGCATCACAATGGCCCTTCTGTAAGCGGCATCATTAAACCCTTTATCCATCCCCAGCAATTTCAGAGAATATCCGTTGTCTCCCTGGTAAGTAGCATCCGTGATATAAAATCCAAGGCTGCTCTGCAGCGAACTTTCCGTGTTAGAAAAATTCGTCGCAAATTCTTCGCCTGTATTTTTTCCGTGTGCCACCAGTGAATTGAACAGTACTTTTCTTTCATTGGTGTCTATCACCCAAAGTCTTTTTGTATTGGAAGACATAGAAAAATCGCAGATAGTCAATAAATGCGAGTCCTGGTTCAGCAATCCTGCTTTTTTTAAATTTTCAAATCCTGTTACTGCTTTTACGAAAACTTCGTAATTCAGTTCATGTTCAGGATCAAATTGAATTGATTTGTACAATTCTTCTGATGATGATACAGCGACCTTCTCAGATTTCGTTTCTACTCTTTTTTCAATTTTTGTTGTGTTTACATTCTCATTCTTTACGGCCTTTCCCGGCGAAAGATAGAATGAAGTCGTGACCAAATAAACCAGGCCTAATACACTATAAATTCCTCTCATTCAATACGGTTAAATTCAAAATTAGTGGAGCAAAATTATAAAAACATAATTACGGGATTCCTATATTTCCACAAAGTTTAACTGAATTTAAGAAACTTTAACTTCTTGATTTTGTGAATTAAAGCATATTATTTCTCTGAATCCGCAACGAATTCGAGACTGATAGAATTCATACAATACCGCAGTCCCGTAGGTTTTGGACCGTCATCAAAAACATGTCCCAGATGGGAATCACAACGCTTGCAGAGTACCTCTACCCTTTCCATTCCGTACGTTGTATCTCTTTTGTAATACACGCCTTCTTTATCGGCTTCAAAAAAGCTTGGCCAGCCGCAGCTGCTTGAGAATTTTGATGTGGAACGGAAAAGATGATTTCCACAAACGGCACAGTAATAGTCTCCGATTTCATCAAAGTCATTATATTTTCCGGTGAATGCTCTTTCCGTAGCCGCTTCCCTGGATATGGCATACAAATCAGGAGCAAGGATTTTTTTCCATTCTTCATTGGAAATGTTCAGCTTTGCGGTGTCTGTTCTGGAATAGTATGGATTGTTTTTTGCTTGGTTTTCCATAAAATAATGATTTCAAATATTTTTGATAATAAGTTTAAGAAATTAACCACAAAAAGATAAAAAGCTTTTTATAAGTGTTTAATTCTTTTGTGACTTTTGTGGTTATATATTAATAGTAAACTTCACAACCAAATTTAGTAAATTTGAGAATATGAATGACGAAGCGAAAAGAAAACAGCTGAGAAAATATAAAATGTTTGCCACCGGATTATTTGTCCTGATGGCCCTTATTTTTATCGGCACCACTATACTTCAGAAGTCAAATTCTTCCCACTGGGTCGGATATGTCCGTGCATTTTCTGAGGCAGCTATGGTAGGTGCCCTGGCCGACTGGTTTGCGGTAACCGCATTGTTCCGCCATCCGCTTGGTCTTCCGATTCCGCATACCAATCTTATTGAAAACAGTAAGCAGAGATTGGGTGATAATCTGGGCAGCTTTGTGGTGAGCAATTTCCTTTCGCCACAAAACATTCGTCCCTATATCCAGAAACTTAAAATATCCGGTTTTGTAGGGGAATGGCTGGCCAAGGAAAAAAGCCAGGAAATCCTGATCAGAAACCTTTCCGATATTGTTCTGGATATTCTCAACAAACTTGATGATACTTCTGTAAGCCAGTTTATCAGCAAAAAAGTCTCTGAAATGACCGATGATATCAAACTGAATAAAGTTGTCGGAAACGGGATCGGCTACATTCTGGAAAAAAATGATCATCAGAGAATCGTCACCAACCTCTCCAAACAGATTAAGGAATACATCATTGAAAACGATGAAATGATCAAAGACCGCGTACAGAAGGGGAGTTACTCGTTTATTCCTGCTTTTGTCGACAATAAGATTGCAGATAAAATTGCCAGCGGACTTTCAGACTTTTTCAGGGAAATTGAAGAGGAACCGGAACATGAAATCCGGAACCTGGTCACTCAAAAAATCCGTGAGTTCTCTACTGATCTGAAAGAAGATCCGAAATGGGACGAAGAATTTAAAAGCATTAAAAACGGCCTTCTGAAAAGCGATAAACTGGATGAATATTCCAGCGACATCTGGGTTTCCATCAAAAAAACACTGATGAAAGAGCTGCAGGACGACCAGTCTTCCCTGAAAAACTACCTCAGCAAAAACCTGAATGAATTTTCTCAAAATCTTAAAACAGACGAAAATCTTCAGAATAAAATTGACCATTGGGTACGGGTAACCGCCTATAAATATATTCTTAAAAACACCCACCAGTTCGGAAACCTCATCAGCTCAACCGTAGGCAACTGGCAGGGCAAGGAACTGAGTGAAAAACTGGAGTTGGAAGTAGGAAAAGACCTTCAGTTTATCCGGGTAAACGGAACGCTTGTTGGCGGTCTGGTAGGCCTGATTATCTATACCATTGCCCATTTCTTCCTTTAAAAACTATTAACCACCAACCATGAAAAAACTATTAACCATTGCATTTCTACCCTTTTTCGTCCTCTGTTTCTGCCAGAAAGTTGAATTAAAAGCAGTAAAAGACTCCTCACAGATCTTCAAAGGAGAGGTCGCCGGAATGCCCGTTACCCTACAGCTGTATTTTGCCGGAATTGCAGATTGCAGCCTGTATCAGTATTTTGTGGAGGGCTGGTATTCTTATGACAAATACCAGAAAAAAATTCCGTTGACAGGTATCTATGATTATGGAAAACTGTATCTGTACCATTTTGGAAATAAACAGAAGAAGAATACCGAATTGCTTAAAGACCAGATCACCTCGCCTCAAAAAGTGGAAAAGACTGCTGAAATTGCACAGGCGCTGTCTCCAAAAGAGTCTATTGTATTTGATCAGGATCACCCAAAAGACAATGTCATTTCGGGGAATTTTTACATGGACAAAAAAGTTCAGCCGGCTGCATTATTTACCGGAAATAATATGATTTACCGCTTGAATAACTACCTCATCTTACCCAATAATAAAAGGATCAACACCTTTGATTTCATTAATAAATATGGTGGAAACCAGCTGATTTCCTATGCTTCAGGAGAAAAAGGAAACCGTATTTTACTGTATTTTGACCATTCTTCCAACTTTAATGCATGCGGAAGATGTGGAGCCAGTGAAGGAGAAAAAGGCTACCGCGTTCTGTACTTTACAAAAGACTGGAATTACAAAAACTACGAAGAATTTCTGACGGAAAGCTGTCTGGAAAACATTTATGATACAACAGAAACAAAATCCCAGGACCGGAAAATCTTAAAATACAAAATCAAGAAATCCTCATCTACTGCGGCATATGGCCTTACTGTAGATGTAAAAAGTGCATCTGTCATCAGGTCAAAATAAAAAAGAGAGCTCAAAACTCTCTTATTCTATTATCTTGGAAGCCTTCCGGCCCGTTTTAAAAGCTCTTTATTGATGTCACTGATCAGTTCCGGACCTTCATAAATAAACCCTGTGTAGAGCTGGACCAAAGTTGCACCCGCGTCTAACTTCTCAAGCGCATCTTTTGCAGAATGAATTCCACCCACTCCAATGATCGGGAATGCTCTGTTGCTCTTATCGGAGAGATATTTAATCATTTTTGTACTTCTCTCGCGGATAGGTTTTCCGCTTAGACCGCCATTTCCTATCTGTTCCAACACTTCCGGTGAAGTTTTCAGACCTTTCCTGTTTACTGATGTATTGGAAACTACGATTCCATCAATCCTGGTTTCTGCTATTAATTCAATAATTTCATCAAGCTGATTGTTATTCAAATCCGGTGCTATCTTCAGCAATACCGGCTTCTGTACGGATTTTGACTGATTGATTTTCTTTACTTCGGTAATGAGTTCTCTCAGGTACTCAACATCTTCCAATTTTGCATGACTTCCCACGTTCGGGCAGCTCACATTCAGTACGAAATAATCTACATGCGGATGAAGTCCTTCAAAACAATCCAGATAATCCTGGGTATAATTTTCAGGGCTGGTGTCCGTATTTTTTCCGATGTTTCCACCGATGATAATTTTTCCTTTGTTTCCCTTCAATTTTTCAATGGCAGCCTGAAGGCCATCATTATTGAAGCCCATTCTATTGATTATTCCTCCATCTTCTATCAGGCGGAACAGTCTTTTCTTAGGGTTCCCGGCCTGAGCCCTTGGCGTTACCGTCCCGATTTCTACAAATCCGAAACCCAAATCACCTAATTCATTAAACAAAACTGCATTTTTATCAAAACCTGCGGCTAAGCCTACCGGATTTTTAAATTTCAGTCCGAAAACTTCTCTTTCCAGACGCTTGTCTTCAATAGGTTTTGGGAAAAATAAACGGGTAAGAAATCCAAAATTTTTAAGCATTGAAAATGTAAAATAATGAACTTCCTCGGGATCAAATTTGAAGAGAATGGGTCTGATGATACTTTTGTACATTGAAAAAAAGTTTTACAAAATTACTCATTTTAAAATTAACCCCGGATTAACCTGTGATATTTTATCAAAATGTTTTATATATGGAATCTATACACTGAGTGTCTGCCTGATCTTACAAATCAGGGAAGTGTTTTTTCAGACAAAGATTTCATTATGAAATGTAATATTTTAAGGCAGCAAAGAGAAATCAACAAGTTGATTTGATGAAGCTTGATGATAGCTTGATGGGCAAATATATTGTCTTTAAAAATTCAGACTGTTAAGAATATGCATTCAAATCAAAATTCAAAATATCACCTACTCTTTTAAATTCATTATCTATCGTTGCATTTACTGTAATTCTTTCGTTGGAAACCGGATGATTAAAAATCAATTGATGGGCGTGAAGCGTCATTTTGCTGATTTCAAATGTTTGAAGCCACAGTTTATTCTGTTTATTGCAGCCATGTTTCCGACAGCCTAAAATCGGGTGTAAAATATGCTTAAAATGTTTTCTTAACTGATGAAATCTCCCCGTTTCAGGAATGGCTTCTACCAGGCAATATCTAGAAGTCTGATGTTTTAAAAATGGTAAATCAATTTCCGAAGTCTGTAAACGGCGGTAATAAGTGACTGCATTTTGCTTCACTTCATTTTCATTAACCAAATCGTAATCGATAGTTTCTTCTTCTTTTACCCAGCCACGAAGAATCGCTATGTATTTTTTTTCAACCTCCCGTGTTGCAAACTGCTCGCTCATCATTCTCAAAGTTTCTTTATCTAAAGTGAACAGCAAAACACCGGAAGTCTTCCTATCTAACCGATGCACCGGATACACTTTCTGCCCGATCTGTTTTTTCAGTTCCTGAATGGCATAGGTATCTGCTTCTCCTGAATAAAAAGATTTGTGAACCAGTAACCCGCTGGGTTTATTGATGGCAATAAGATGTTCGTCGCGATACAGAATTTCTAACATGGGGCAAAAGTAGAGATTTTTGGTTGATCTGTTTTAGCTTTTTTAAGTTTCTGCGCGGCGGCTCCGCCGCCGCGCAGAAACTTAAAAATAACAGGCAGCAAAAAGCAATTCCCTCCCTCTGATTATCATACCCCTAAAAACTTCCATCTTCCGCTTCCATCTTCCCACATTTTCACTATTTTTGCACATCAGACGTAAAAAAGATTATGGCAAAGCAAGAAGATGTTTTCAAGAAAGTGATTTCTCACGCGAAAGAATATGGTTTTATTTTCCCTTCCAGTGAGATCTATGACGGTTTATCCGCTGTTTATGATTATGGACAGAACGGTGCCGAACTCAAAAACAATATCAAACAATATTGGTGGAAAGCTATGGTACAGCTTAACGAAAATATTGTGGGAATTGATTCGGCGATCCTTATGCATCCTACCACATGGAAAGCATCAGGCCACGTAGACGCTTTCAACGATCCATTGATTGATAATAAAGATTCTAAAAAACGTTTCAGAGCAGACGTTTTGGTGGAAGATTACTGTGCTAAGATTGAAGATAAAGAGAACAAAGAAATTGAAAAGGCAGCCAAAAGATTCGGAGATTCTTTTGATAAGGCTCAGTTTGAGGCTACCAATCCTAAAATATTAGAATACAGGGCAAAAAGAGAAGCCATTCTTTCAAGATTAGCCAAATCTCTTGAAAATGAAGACCTTGCTGATGTAAAAGCTTTAATTGAAGAATTGGAAATTGCAGATCCTGATACCGGTTCTAAAAACTGGACGGAAGTAAGACAATTCAACCTGATGTTCGGAACAAAACTGGGTGCGTCTGCAGATTCTGCGATGGATCTTTATCTGAGACCTGAAACTGCCCAGGGGATCTTCGTTAACTTCCTGAATGTACAGAAAACATCGCGACATAAACTTCCTTTTGGAATCGCTCAGATCGGTAAAGCTTTCAGGAATGAGATTGTTGCGAGACAGTTTATCTTCAGAATGCGTGAATTCGAACAAATGGAAATGCAGTTTTTTGTGGCTCCGGGAACAGAACTGGAATTCTACGAAAACTGGAAGCAGAAACGTCTGAACTGGCACTTAGCCCTTGGTTTAGGAAATGAAAACTACAGATTCCATGATCATGAGAAGCTGGCTCACTATGCAAATGCTGCTGCGGACATTGAATTCAACTTCCCGTTCGGGTTTAAGGAGCTGGAAGGTATCCACTCCAGAACGGATTTCGATTTAAAAGCGCATGAAGAGTTCTCAGGAAGAAAACTTCAGTTCTTCGATCCTGAAAGAAATGAAAACTATGTTCCTTATGTGGTGGAAACTTCAGTAGGTTTAGACAGATTATTCCTTTCCATCTTTGCACATTGCTTAAAAGATGAAGTATTGGAAGACGGTTCGGAAAGAACGGTTTTATCCTTACCTCCGGCTTTAGCGCCAATTAAAGCAGCGATTCTTCCATTGATGAAGAAAGACGGTCTTGCCGAATATGCTGAAAAGATCTTCAATGACCTGAAATATGATTTCAATTTATTCTACGAAGAAAAAGATGCCATCGGGAAACGTTACAGAAGACAGGATGCTATCGGTACTCCTTACTGTATCACCATCGATCACGATTCACTGACAGATCATACGGTGACCATCAGAGACAGAGATACCATGAAGCAGGAAAGAGTTCCCGTTTCGGATTTAAGAAGAATCATCGACGAGAAAACAAACTTCAGAAATTTACTCTCTAAAATATAAATCAAAAGCCCTGATCCGTTCAGGGCTTTTTTTATGATATAGCTGTAGTCATTTGAATCAGTAAGATAAGAGTATTATGTTTTAAACTTCGCTTTAAGGCAGTCACTTTAAAATCTTTCTTTCCATAACTATTCTTCTTCCCTTCACTCATTCTAATGTTTCAAAAAGGTACCACAAATTCATCCCTGAAATCCGTAAGTACAAAAAGATTCTTATTTATGCAGCTAAAAATCAGCTCAATCTGCCTGATTTGCGAGAGATCGTTTTTTTTAATAAAGAATAGTTTATTTAGCCTTCTATTCTCATTTTCTTATCAAAATTATTTTAAATTTGTTTAAGACTGATACTCATAACCATATGAAGGTTTTAAAATATGTACTAGGCGGAGCAGCCGTAGGTGTAGCTGCTGTTTATCTTTTGGGATACGATTATTTATTCAGTGGAATTTCCAAAACCTATCTCAAAGGAAAATCCAGTGCGTATATTGATGATGGAAACCTGTTTCCGGGCAACCTCATCGCTACGGAAGAACCGGAGCTATGGACAGAAGATGCTGAATACAACCATAAGGAACTGCCGCAAAATATGGTTGAAAATTTAAAACATTCCAAAACCGCTGCTTTTGTAGTCATCAAAAACAGGAAAATCCTTCATGAACAGTACTGGGATGGTTATAATCAGCTTTCTCATACCAACTCCTTCTCCATGGCAAAGGCGGTTACGGTCATGCTTTTGGGTAAGGCTCTTGAGGAAGGAATTATCGGAAATATTGATGAACAGCTTTCCGATTTTTATCCTGAATTTAAAGAAAAAGAATTCGGGAATAAGGTTACGCTTAAACATTTAGCTCAAATGGAAGCGGGGCTTGACTGGGACGAGGATTACAACAACCCCTTTCTTCCGAACGCCAAAGCCTACTATGGCAAAAACCTGCTAAAAACGGTATTTTCAAGACGATTTAAGGAAGAACCCGGTAACCGCTTTGAATACCAGAGCGGATCTACCCAGCTTCTTGGTTTTGCTTTAAAAAAAGCATTTAATCAGACACTGGCAAGCTATTTATCCGAAAAATTCTGGATCCCGATGGGAATGGAACAGAATGCGTCATGGAGTACGGACCATTACGGAATGGAGAAAACATACTGCTGCATCCACTCCAATGCGAGGGATTATGCAAAGCTGGGCCAATTATTTCTGGATGACGGAAAGGTAGGCGAAAAACAAATTCTTAATACAGATTTTATAGAGCAAATGAGAACCCCTACGGAAAAATCCAAAGAGATCTACGGAATGGGCCTCTGGATCAATTATGACAATCCTATCAAACATTATTATTTCCTCGGACTTCAGGGGCAGTATATCATTATGGTTCCCGAGCACAAAATGGTGATTGTAAGAACCGGAAGCTACAGCAATAATCCTAAAAATGACAGGGGAAGACCTGACCAGGTAAAATTCCTTGTGAATGAAACCGTACAATTATTTCAATAAAATTAAAGCGAAAAGGCTAAATCGCAAAAAGGTAAAAACTAAATTCTCCTTTTGAAAAAAGATAAAAACAATACTAAAGATAAAAACACTATGGAAAAACACCATATAAAAATTGATGAATACATAGAAAAATCTCCTGATTTTGCACAACCTGTTTTACATTATCTCAGGGAAATCATCCACGAAGTTTGTCCTGAAGTGGAAGAAGCCATCAAATGGAGCTATCCGCATTTTATGTATCATGGAAAAATCCTTTGTGCCATGGCTTCCTTCAAACAATATTGCAGCATGGGATTCTGGCTGCATCAGGAAATGAAAACATTAAAGGACCGGCAAACAACCGTTGAAGAAAGTTCTATGTTCAGCCTCGGCAAAATTACCCAGATAAAGGATCTTCCTTCCAAAGCCCAGCTGAAAAAAATGATTAAAGAAGCGATGGAACTTACGGACATGGGGGTTACGCTGAAAAAAACCGCACCTTCCACAACGGAAACCGAAGTCCCGGATTATTTCCAGACTGCTTTAAGTAAAAATAAAACAGCCCTGGACGTCTTTGAAAAAAAATCGCCGTCTTTCAGGAAAGAATACATCAGCTGGATCACGGATGCAAAAACGGAAGCTACCAGAAATAAAAGAATGGAACAAGCCCTGGAATGGATTTCTGAAGGCAAAGCCAGACACTGGAAGTACGAAAAAAAATAAAGGAGGATTAATGAAATCTGAAATTCGCTTCAGGAAGGGTGTTATTTTTTAAGAAAGTTTCGTATTCCGGGGAAAGCTGCGCACGTCCGAATGTGTTTTTTCCGCTCATGCTTCCCAGACGTACTTTATCTTTTCCGAACTTTTTATTCATGGCATCCATTGCTTTCATCACCGGAAGATGCTGGTTCTGGGTGTCTTCTTCAAAAAGGCTGATGAGCCTTTCGTTTTCGGGAACGAAATCATTCACGATAACACCTGCTTTTTTATAATGAAACCCTTCCCGGTAAATGGCATTAAAAAGATCATTTACCACCCTGCCGATCAAAATAGAGGAATTGGTAGGATTGGGAAGAATCTGTGTTATGGCATTCCGGTATTCGGGAAGATCTTTTCTGAAGCGGTTGGTCTGGACAAAAACAGTAACCATCCTGCAGCAGGTATTCTGCTTGCGAAGCTTTTCGGAACAATACATTCCGAAAGTTTCCACACGTTCCCTTACCTCTTCTTTCCGGGTCAGCATTTCCATAAAGCTCCGGGTAACCGCAATTGATTTTTTAGGTGAAGGCGTATCCAGTTCCAGCTGCCGGATTCCTTTCAGCTCATTGAGCATCCTTACGCCATGAATACCCATGATTTTACGGACCCACATCTCAGGCTTCTGAAGAAGATCCCAGGCTTTATAAACCCCGCTGTCATGCATTTTTGCCGCAAGCTTTCGTCCTATTCCCCACACATCCCCGATATTGAGCCATTTCAGGGCCTTCTCAATTTTTTCACGTGTATCAAGGATATAAACTCCGTTAAATTTTTCCGGATACTCTTTTACGATCCTGTTCGCCACTTTACAGAGTGTTTTGGTGGGAGCAATTCCTATGCTTACGGGGATATTTTCCTGAATCAGGATTTCATTTTTGATCTTTAAACAATACTCATGAATATCAACATATTTAAATCCGGAAAGATTCAGAAAAAGCTCATCAATGCTGTAAATTTCATATTCCAGGACGTATGACTTTGAAATATCGATGACGCGCTGGCTTTTGTAATTATAAAGTTCAAATTTCGCAGAAAAACTTTTCACATCATGCTGTTTGAAAAGGTCTTTGTATTTGAATGCAGGAGCTGCCATAGGAATACCGAGGTCTTTGGCTTCTTTGCTCCTGGAGACTACACAACCATCATTATTGGAGAGCACCACAACAGGTTTTCCTTCAAGGGACGGATCCAAAGTCCTCTCGCAGGAAACAAAAAAGTTGTTGCAGTCCACCAAAGCATACATGACAGAATAATGATGATTTTAATGCAAAATTACATTTAAAAAAACAATTATTCTCTTTTAAAATTAAAATTAACACCACATTTAACACACTGAATATGATATAGTTAATTTATTTTAAACACGTCACGTTTTGTCGCATTAACGGTATAACTTATCCGCCCTGAATTCAATGGTTTCAGATCATTTTTAACCGTTCTTCCTCAAGATCTATCTGATAGAGATGCTGACGGATCACTTCTTCATTGATGCTGATGTCTTTATTCAGTTCTGAAAGATATTGTCTCTGACTTTCCAGCATTTCAATAAAAATCATTTTATTTTTTCCGCTCATCCAGCCATCATCATTGGCTTTTGTTTTTTCTTCCCAGTGTTTCAGCATTCTTTCTATGCCCGCATGCCCCTGAAGTTCATTTTCGTGTTTGGTTTTAAGGAAATGATAAACATGCTGCCTCAGCTCATGTTTTATTTTCTGTCTGGTCTTTTCTTCCTCATCTTCATTCATAAAATCCTGAAATGCATGACCTTTATTAATGAAATAAGGCAACGTAAGCCCCTGAACCAGCAAAGTAAGCAGAATAACCACGAATGTGATAAAGAGTATTAAATTCCTGTAGGGAAAAGGCATTCCGTTTTCAAGCGTAATAGGAATAGCCAGTGCTGCCGCCAGAGACACCACACCCCGCATTCCGGTCCATCCAAGAAAAAGAGGCATCAGAAGACTTCTCCTTCTGGTGGATGCACGTGGAGCCACATTTGGTCTGAAGATCAGGGTAGCCATCATGGCAGCATAGGCACTGATGATTCGGGCCAATATGAGGACAAGGGTTACCCATACTCCGTATTTAATTGCCGTTCCCAGCGGAATTCCTTCGGCACGCAGTCCCCCTACAATTTCCGGAAGCTCCAGACCGATAAGCAGGAATACAATTCCATTCAGAATAAAAACAACACTTTCCCAGACACTAAGCCCTTTTATCCTGCTGGCACTATTCAGAAAAACCATACGCCTTGTGGACATAAATAAGCCTCCGCATACTACAGCAAGCACACCGGAGCAATGCATCTGTTCCGCCACCCAATACATAAGATAAGGTTCCACAAACGTAAGCGCAATATCAGAAGGAGCATCTGTAGGAAGGCGTTTATGGGCCTGAACAAAAACCCACCCCAGCAGCAGCCCGATTCCCGCTCCGCCAATGACCATCCACAGGAAACTCAGGGAGGCTTCCTGCCAAACAAACTGTCCTGTTCCTACCGCTATGAGCGCAAACCGGAAGATGATAAGAGATGAAGCGTCATTCAATAAACTTTCTCCTTCCAAAATGGCTGAAGTGGTTTTCGGGATCTTTACAAATTTCATGATGGCTCCCGTGCTCACAGCATCAGGCGGGGAAACAATTCCTCCCAATAAAAAGCCTAGTGCGATGGTAAATCCGGGAATAAAATAATTAGCAGCCACCGCCACGGAAAGTGCCGTAAAAAACACGACCAGAAATGCAAAGCTGCCGATAATACGCCACCATCTTTTCATCTCTTTAAAGGAAATGGCCCAGGACGCTTCAAAGAGGAGCGGCGGCAGAAATATAAAGAAAATGAGATCGGGATCTACTTTTACCACCGGCAGGCCGGGTACAAAACTTACCAGCAGCCCGAATACCACCAGCAGGATCGGGTATGCGATCTTCAGTTTGGTCGCCCACATATTCAGCAGAACGATAGCGGCAATCATCGCCAGGAAAAAAGGTAAATTGGTATGCATTGAAATATTGTGTTTTTTATCATGTGCCCATTCAGTTTTTTAATCTGAACAAGCATGTTTTTTACAAATATACAGTCAATTGGTATTTGTTGTATTAATTTTTATGATCCTAATTGAACTTAAATCAAAGAATTGTAAAAACTTGCCGTTCCATGGGCTTCAGTCTTTTATTCATTCAGGAAATTTAATTAAATACGTCAAGTTTCGTCGTTGCGTACCTATAATTTTGCAGTACACAACAAACATCATGGACAAAATAACACAACAAAGAATAGACAAGCTCCATCCTTCTGTGAGGGATGAAGTGAAACAAATAATCAAAGAATGTGATGAGGCCTTAACAGGAAGAGCAAAAGTAAGAATCACACAGGGACTGAGATCCTTTGAGGAACAGGAAAAACTCTATGCGATAGGAAGAATCACTTCAGGAAAAAAAGTAACCAATGCCAAAGCCGGACAGAGTATCCATAATTATGGACTTGCCGTTGACATCTGCCTGATGATTGACGGAAAAACAGCAAGCTGGGATACCGCAAAAGACTGGGACAATGATCAGGTAGCAGACTGGTATGAATGTGTAAAGATTTTCGCACGACACGGCTGGGACTGGGGCGGAAACTGGAAGACGTTCAAAGACCTTCCGCACTTTGAAAAAAAGAATATCCGGACCAAAAAAGGCCTGATTAAAACCGCCTGGCGAACGCTATCCAGGATGCCAAGAGATAAACAGAATTATATCCTATTTTAATTCCCTTTTATTTGAAAATAATTATAATACGACAAGTTCTGTCGCTTCCCCGGCCTACCTTTGTTTTATAAGAAAATGTTAGTTAACTGAGATCTCAACACTAAAACCAGCATCCGCTTTTACAGGCAGAAAGTTGGTTTTAGTTGTCTCAGGACCTTAAATTTTCTTTTAAAAACCAACAAACATCACATGAAAAAGACAACCATTCTTTCTTTGGACGGGGGCGGAATAAGGGGTATTATCACCTGCATTATTCTCCGCTACATAGAAGAGCAGCTTCAGTATCATGATAACCCGGGGGCCAAGCTCGGTGACTATTTTGATCTGGTAGCCGGAAGCAGCACAGGCGGACTGATTGCTTCTATTATTCTGTGTCCCGATGAACACCGGAAAGCGAAATATTCTATCCAGAAAGGATTAGAATTATACGCTGAAAAGGGAGGCGACATCTTTCAGGTTTCTTTCTGGGAAAAGCTGGTCAATCCGTTTGGCCTGCTTAATGAAAAAATTTCCCAGGAAGCCCTTGAAAAAAATTTGAATGACTTTTTTGGAACTTTAGAACTTAAAGAATTTATAAAACCATGCTTAATCACCAGCTATGACATTGAAAACAGAAGAGCCAAGCTCTTTAATTCCTGGGAAGCGAATCTGAGCACAGATAATTTTTATGTAAAAGACATCTGCAGGGCTACTTCGGCTGCACCTACGTATTTCACTCCTGTACAGATCAAATCCATGTACGGGCAGATCTTCAGCCTTATAGACGGCGGTATGTTTGCGAATAATCCGGCGCTATGTGCTTATGCAGAAGCCCGAAAGATCCCTTTTGCAGAAGTATTGAAAAATCATCAGAAAGCGAATCATCCGGGTGTGAATGATATGATCATGATCTCCATAGGAACCGGTATTGAGGCGAGACCTTATTCTTTCAGGAAACTGCAGAAATCGGGGAAAATCGGCTGGGTAAATCCCATCATTGATATCCTGATGTCTGCCAATGCAGAAACGGTGGATTACCAGCTCTGCCAGATGTTTCAGACGTTGGGGCAGCGGAATCAGAAAAACTATTACCGCCTGAATCCATCATTAAAAAATGCATCTCCTGCTATGGATAATGTAAGAAGATCAAACATCGAAAACCTGATCCAGGCAGGACTGAGCTATATTGATGATAACAGGGAAACCCTGAACCAGATTGTACAGAAACTGATCCGGAATAAAATATAAGCTTTTTACCTTATAAAGGACCCATATAAGTAAAAAAGCTAATATTAAAAAAAATCAAAAAGTTTTTCAAACACGTCAAGTTTTGTCGTCTTCTGCCACTACTTTTGGAGTATAAACAAAGACACAAAAATAACAATCATAAAAATTTTAAAAAGCCTTTGAATTCAACATTTATGAATGCTGGACAGCCAGAAATATGTTCACAAAACAACCTCAACCTTAAAACACATCCCATGGAAACCACCAATCACAATCCAGATATACTTTTCGATAAGGATCTCTATACCGTAGAATGGAGCGATATCGAAAATGCAGAGATGGACTATGAAAACTATCTCAATGACATTGAAAATTTCTTCAGGGAAGATTTCGAAAACGAACTTTCTGAAGAAGATATATACTAAGAAAATTTTAAATACGACGAGTTCTGACGCTGTCCGGAATTATCTTTGAAACACCAGATCAGGATACCCGACACCTCTCCATACATCATTCAAATACACCTTTGAATCCATCATTCACAAAATGCCGGACAGCCGGAACTATGTCTGAAAACTAACCTAAAACCTAAAAAACAATATCCAATGAATCACAACATGTAATGCACAGGTGGGCATGGGTTCGGCCCAATAAAAAACTAAACCAATTAACGTAAAAAGCTTTATATAAAGACTTTTCAAATCACAACCAATTAATTAACCCAAACAAAATCACATCTTTTTTATTATGAAAACAAAAGAAGAATTAAGGCTCAAGTTCGAGAACGGAGACAGGCCCAGACAGGAGAATTTCTGGGAATGGATGGACTCTTACTGGCACAAAGACGAGAAAATAGAGATGGCTAAAATTGCCGGTCTGGAAAACGGACTTCCCCGCTTCAATGACTTTTACGCTGAAATTGACGAAGAAGGAAATGCATCTCTGGCCCATTTACAGGTCCGAAGATTATTTATAAAGCCGGGAACATTACATATTCCGGATAGGTTTGCCAGCAATACAGGAATCTCGGAAGTGATCCTTGCCAACAGCGTGGTCAGTATCGGAGCTGATGCTTTCAGCAATAATGTATTAAAATCAGTAACAATCACTGAACAGGTTGCCACTGTTGGTGAACGGGCATTTATGGGCACTTATCTGACTTCATTAACGATCTTACCGGGAGTCAAAGAAATCAAGGATTCGGCCTTCGCCGATAATAAACTTACGTCATTATATGTGCCGCCGAGTGTTACTCTGATCCGTCCGAATGCATTCAATTTTAACCCGGGATTATCCTCTGTCATGCTGGACAAAGCCACTCAGTATTATGCTGATGCATTTGGAGCCAACACAAGGGTTATCGGCGGAACCTTAATCGCTGATATGTAACTCCAAAAACAACAACAATGAAAACAAAACAGGAAATAAAATTATACTTCGAAAACGGGGATATTCCTACTCAGGAACAATTCTGGGAGTGGCAGGATTCCTACTGGCATAAAGAGGAAAGCATTGCGCAGGATAACATCAGCGGACTGAAAGATGCTTTAAATACGAAGCTCAACAGGCCGCAGGCAGGAACCGGGTTCTATATCATTGCCCATAACGGCGATATCACCAATTATTCCAAGCTTAACCTGCAATCCTACAATATCCCTTACTGGGCCGGATCCAGCTTTTCAAGCAGCAACATTTATCACAGCAATGATAAAACAGGAATAGGAACGCAAATGCCTTCCGAAATGCTTGAAGTGGCAGGGAATATTAAAACATCGGGACTGATGGTCTCTAATCTTCCGGCAGCCAACCTCAGTTTCACCAGAAACCTGGTGGCAAAAGATGACGGAACCATCGGATGGGAAACAAAGTCAGGCTTCTCCGGATCTTATATTCCGTTAACAGGAACCGCCCCTGACAACCCTATTTCAGGAAATCTTGAATTGATGACGGAACTTCCGGAAGAAAACAATCTGATCTACAGGAATAACAGAGAAACCGGCGTAAGGAATGAAATCGGGTTTTTCCCTGAAGGAATGACGCTTTCATCCATCAATACGAATCAGAATATAGTCAGATCCAGAATTGAGTTTTCCAATGATGCCCTTTCTTTGTATGGTCCGTCTTCACAATTGTCTATGGACCAGTACAGGACTACTCTGGCTTATTATGCCGGCAGAGATATGAAGGCCATTATATTAGATTCCGATCAGGAAAGTCCTATTATGATCAGTCACAGGTCTTCAAGCAAACCAAGAGGCCTTTCAAGTGAGCAATACTTCGGTGATGGTGCGGAACCTAACGACTATATCCAGAAACAGTACGTCGACAAAAAAATGTCTTATTCCAGAGAAGAGGAAAAAACAGGAGGAACTTGGATCAATGGTAAACCGGTTTACAAACGAACCCTGTTTTTCGACGAAATTCCAAGGTCCGGAGAGATCGATCTGGAAAGGGAAATTCCGGAAATCGAGACCATCGTTTCCAACGAAATGTTTACCGAATGGTGGGCTTTAGATAACGCATTCGCAGGTAACCAATGGAGAAGCCAGATTTTCATCACGGTAGAAACCAGGCTCATCAAAATTGAATTCATCAAGGAACCTGATTACGATTATTCCAAAATCGACTCCTTTACCATCACCCTGGAATATACTAAAAGAACAGATTAACAACTCAACAACAACACAATTATTAAAATGGCAACAAACGACACAACCAACAATGCTTCACAGACTCTTTTCAGATTTGTAAGCCTTAGAAACCCACAATTAACAGAAACCAAAACCAAAAACTTAGGGTTCATTCACAGACCACAAAAAGGTTTGACCAGCTTTTTCGATTCTTATATCAATCCTTCAGATTCTGCACTGATAAAATTCCAGGCGATGGAACGTGCTTCAAAAACTTTCAGCCCTGCCGGTTTTGAGACCGAACTTAAAGTGGAGGAAGGAAGCTTTGGAGAAGCCCTGAAAATTGGTAGAAAGATTTCAAAACAGGAAGCTCTTTCACCGCTAGAGGAAAGCCTGGCAGTGAATGCGTACGAAATAACTTCTCCGGCACAGCTGGGTATTTTATGGGACAACCTGATGTATCAGACGGCTTCCCAGAACAATTTTTATGTAAAAGAAGCGGTAGCCCACATTCTGAAAGCGATTCATTTCGGATATGTATGCACACTTCAGCCTACCGATGAGCTTACCAAAATAAATGGAGCCGATCTGAAAGCAAAAGCCCTTGAAGCAAGAATAGTTCTTCCGATGAAATTTTTCGGAGACGGCTATGAAGGTGAGGGAACCCCTCCTGTCACTTCCTCCAAAGCGTTTACAGTAGCGGAATCTCCTATCGGAACTGACGCAATCAATGGCGGTCAATCAATTCTTTCCGTTCCTGCTAAAGAACAGCTGAAAGCCGAAGGAGAAAAAATCCTGGAGCTTACGAACCTTAATCTGGAAAAAGACGGCCTAAACAAGTTGAAATCTGAAATGGAAAAAGTTCAGAAAGTCTACCAGAAAGCAAGAAATAAGGCTTATGATCAGGCTTACAAGGAATATCTTGCAGCTAATCAGCCTGCACTGGAAAGATACAGAAATCAGCTGAGAGACGTTCAGGCTAAAATTACTGAAGAAATGACGGAAGAACAGATCAATGCTTTGTATGCAACGCTTGAAGAGCCTTCGATTCCTCCGTTTGTTTTTACTTATAAGGATGAGATCAATTTCGGGGATTTCACGGAAATGCTTTCACTGGACTCTTTAAAGATCTTCGTTGATAAATTTACCGCATTATCCAGCGGGCAAAAGCCTGAAGACGGTTTTGATTTCACCGCAATAAAGGTAGTATCAGACAGACAGCTTCAATTGGGTGAAGCTGTGGTTTCCATCACTGATGAATTCGATACTTATCCTGAAGTTTTTGAAAAAATTGATGAAGAACATGCGGAAAAATCCCAGGCACTTTACAACAAGACTCCGGCTCAGGAGCAGACATTTGCCAGCCTTGGAGGAATCCTTGTTCCTGTAGCCGATTCTTTCACGCAATATGCAGCAAAAGTAGCTCCAAGATCCTATTATTTAAAGGCAACTCCTCAGGGAAGTATCTTCTCCGGCAGCCCGGCTTATCTTACCTTCTATTACCAGGCGGAAAGTTCGGCATGGGGACTGGCTTCCGCTAAATTATCAATCATCTCGGATGTAGGTAATTTTGATGAAAGCTATAACAATATTGAAGTCGTAGATAATAAAGTGACCCTGGCTTCTGTAATGGTCGGCAAATTTGCCAAATACATCAGAAACATCCAGATTAAAATCTATTTCAACAACGGTAAAGAAGCTACGCTTGATCTTTCCGGAGTGGAACCGAATCAGGCTTATACTGACGTATTGTATGTAGAGGACATCAAAGACGAAACCGGAAATCCAGGTGGAGGAACCGAAAATCCTAAACCGGGAACCTTTATACCGAAACATTTCGGCGTTAAGAGACTGGGTATTGCAGATTATCTTAAAGTAGAGCAAAGTGTTCACGCTTACGTTCCGGGAGAAGTTTCCAATATTGAAAACGTAATGGCCAGCGAACTGCGTCACAAGTCTTCTGTAGCAAGGGATTATTCTGAAATCACGGATACCACTTCAGAATCCATAGAAACTGAAAAGATCTCTGATACTACGAAAGCGGACAGAAATGAAATACAGACGGAAATCGCCCAGGAGCTTAAAAAAGAACAGGCCATTACCGCCAATACCAAATTCACCTATGATACCAAAGTGTATAAATTTGAGATCGGAGGGAGCTATGCCAATAATACTTCCCAACAGGAAAGTACCAAGCAGGCGGTGAAAAAATCCCAGGAGATTACAGAACGTGCTATGGAACGTGTCCTTACGAAAATCAATAATGAACGTGTTCAGAAGATCATCAAGGAATATACGGAAACCAACGTTCACGAATTTGATAACAGAGGCCAGGCCAGCCAGGAAAATCCTCAGCATATTACCGGCGTATACAGATGGGTAGATAAGAAAATGAAAAACCAGATCTACAACTATGGTAAACGTACGATGTTCGAATTTATGATCCCTGAACCTGCAAGACTTCATACTCTGGCCACTGCCGTATCCAAAGCAGATACCTTAACTGCTCCTGCTGATCCGAGAAAGGCTGAAAAACCTTGGGGTATGGCAAGCGCTCAGGTGGCTACCAAAGATCAGATTGAATACTGGGCCAATATTTACAACGTGAAACTTACCGAGCTTCCAAAATCACCGATCAATCTGATCTTAGGAAAGCAATGGGAAAAAGTAAACGGAAACGAGGAATACAGACACAGAACCATCGATATTCCTGCGAACTACGAAGCCAGTAGCGTAAAAATGTTCTATGGCTTCGAAAGAAACAGAAGAGGAACAAGTACCCTTTATACCAGCAACTTTGCAGGAGGAATGGTTCCTTTCTCAACGGGAGGTACTTCTATTGACGAAACGGCTTATTTCACGCCTCAGAACGTTACGGGTTCTTATGATTTTACGTACAGATGTATCAATATTGACTCGGTGAATATTGCTTTTGAAATTACGTGCAAACTGTCCCAGGCATTTATGAAAACGTGGATCCAGGAGAACTTTACCAACATCATCAAAGCGTATGATGAAGCGTATGCGGTTTTCCTTGAAAAGCAGAAAGAACTTCAGGCTCAGGCAAAAGAAGAGGAAGCAGCCAACAAAGAAAAACTGGGGAACTTCTACCGTGAAATGGAATCTGTAATCCTGAAACACAACTGTATTGCCTATCTTCTTCAGGACTATCTGAATACTTTAGGTCAGTCATTTACTTCCGGAAGCCAGATGAGCGATTTTAAAGTGATCCTGAGTGAAGACCTTGAACAGTACACCGCCTTGGCAAAATTCATGGAACAGGCTTTTGAATGGAGCATTATGGACTACACCTTCTACCCGTACTATTGGGCAGACAGAAAGAAATGGCAGGAAATGTACCTTACCCAAAGTACAGATCCATTGTTCAGAAACTTCCTTCAGGCCGGTATGGCAAGAGTGATTGTAACCGTGAAACCAGGTTTCGAAGATGCTGTACAGTTCTTCATGAGTACAGGAAAAATCTGGAACGGCGGTGAAGTTCCTGTCATCGGAGATCCGTTGTACATGTCTATTGTAGATGAATTGAGAAAACCAACCGGTGAACCTCAGGGTAAATACTGGATCACAAGAATTCCTACTACGTTAACGATTCTTCAGGCTCAGTCTGTAGGTCTGGAAGTAGAACAGGCACTTCCTATCTTCAAGGAGGATGATCCGAAAAACTGTGAGAATCCGAAGGAGCTGGAAACGGTGAGTGCTTTCAAACTGATGGATAAATCCACACTTGTAGCCGGCACAGAGCCAACCACTCTACCAACCAATATTATCAATAAATAATTTTCATGAACGGCGGCGGAATTCCCGCCGCCGTTTTTTAACCCAAATCCAAAACTTTTAAAATGAAAAATATAGATATAAGGTATCCGGCGGATATTGGTGTTTCTGATATTGATGTATATAAAACAGGAGAAAAATCATTTTCTGCAACATCTCCAAAATTATTAATGTTCTTTAGATCTGAAGATCAAGCTATGGGCCTTCCCAAAGAAGATAAAAATTCCAACCGTACTCTAACTTATTTAACCAATACCATAAAAGATATCATAGAAGACAGAAAATATGACCAGTCATTTGGGTTTGATATCTTCAGGGAAAATCTGCTTGGTAACAACAGCAAAATTTACAAAATAAATGAAGACTCCAATGGAAATTATATTTTAAACGGAGACACGTATTCTGAATCAGATACGGGATTTACTCTGGAAAAATCCTACGATAAAACTTCATCTACTTTAGTACTGGTAGATGGGAACAGAACCTACCATATTAATGATGAGTTCAAATTGAAAAGAGGAAACAGCCCTTTAAGAGACTCCGCATATTATGCGCCAAATATTCTTATCAAACCTGGAAAGGAAGTTGTGATTTCTGTAAAATATTTTGACACAGACAACTCATCAACACTTGCACAAAACATTTCATTTAAATTATCAGATTCTAAAGGTATAGAATACATCACCCCAAACATCACTGTAGATAAAAACGAGCAAATTGTTCAATTTAAAATTAAAACAAAAACAAATGAAACAGTGGATGCAAAGTCAAGCATTATAGCTTCGGTTAAAGATGCGTCAGACAAAGACATCGAGATTGGGAGGCTTACCATACTGCCTAACAAACTTTATGAACCTAAATTAATTTTTGTGGATGTATTTTATAAAAAAAATACATTATCTACAACCAGCAACTATATTGGTTTAGCTTCTAACCTCAACAATAAAGGCTTTAATCAAGCTTCTGTAAATTTTATTCTGGGTAAAAACCAAATTATCAATGTATCGGATACTGATTTTCCATTAAAAGATCCTACCAATACTTTGGGACCCTATTTCCAGCAAAACTCCGGAACAAAAAATTATGAAACTACACAAGGTGATTCTTTGGGAAAAGCCCTAAAAATTGTAACTTCAAAGTTTCTTGAAAAAATGTCTAAAGAAATTCTTCAGGAAATAGAAAAAAATTTACAAAATTTTGATATCAATGACGGAACAACAACCAGAAAATTAATCCAGCCCGGTAAAACCTTACAAGACTGGTTTACTCAATATTCTCAATCTCCCAATGGCAGTACAGCCGCCACAAAATGGTATGACAGGTTAGTTGAAAATCTCTACAGTTATATTGATCGTATCCGTTTGGGCATCTATCCCATGTTCATGTGTAACAATATTGTTGCTACCAAAGATGATTTGGCCACTGGATTTAACAGAGATAAGGGATTAATAATTCCTTCAAATGCTCTTTCGGACATTATGACTTTAGTTCATGAGTTAGGGCACAATTTTGGACTCAGACATACTTTTGATAAGCCCAATCACGAGAAAGGGGATATAAAGATAAAACCCATGCAAACACTTGAGAACATTATGGATTATCTTTCGGATAATGCATCTCCACGTGCCAATCACTGCAAAAATTTTATTACTTATCAAATTGACACGATAAGAAGAAACTCAGAAAGGCTTAAATACAATGTAGATGATTTAAAATATGTGATCGAAAAAGAAACCGTTGCAGATCCTCCGCAAATGGTTATTAAAGACTTTTCCAATGATAAAAATTTAGAGACTTTTTCAAAAAATATCTGCCGCTATTTATTTGATTCATATCAGGGTATTTATAATCTTCAGGATGATACAAAATTACTAGCCTACAGAGAAAAAATTTTATTGCAAATTGTTGATGTTCTTAAGACTTATTTCAAAAATTTATAATAATACTATCATTGAAAAGGAGGAAGGAATTAAAAAACCTTTCCACAAAAAAATAAAACACGACACGTTTTGTCGCATTAAGCCTATATATTTGTCTTATAAAATTTTACCATGAAACGCAGCATGCTGCAGCATAAATTATAGACAAATGAAAAAAGACTTTTATCTGACAAGATATGCCTTAATTATCAAAAGATTAGAAAGTTCTCCGGCTACGTATTCCCAGCTGGAGGACTATCTTCTCAACTCTTTCGAATTTCAGGATGCAGGGATCAAGAGCTACTCTATCCGGACTTTGCAGAGGGATATCCGTGAGATTTCCGATCTTTTCAACCTTTCTATTCACAATAAAAAGAAGGGGGACAACAGGTATTATATTGAGAGCCGCCCCATCATGGAAGTGGATGAATACAACCAGAAATTACTGGAATCTTTCCAGGTGAGCAATGCACTGAACCTTCATCCGGATTTTTCAGATTTTATCTTTTTTGAAAGCCGGAAGCCCACCGGAATAGAAAACTTCTATGATCTTTTCTTCGCCATCCGCAATAAGCGTGTTGTCTCTTTTGAGCACTACAACTATAAAAATAAAATGATGACTTCGCGGAAAGTTCATCCCCTGGCATTAAAAGAATCCAAGGACAGATGGTATCTTATCGCTATTGACACGAAGGACAAAGTCTTAAAATCATTCGGGCTGGATAGGATCAATTATCTGGATGTAGCCAAAAACCAGTTCCGGGAGAAGTACAAATACAACTTCAGGGAGCATTTCAAAAATGCATTCGGGGTGATGAACCTTGCTGAGCAAAGACCACAGAATATTGTTATGAAATGCAGCAGGCATCAGGGGGAATACATCAGAAGTTTCCCACTTCACCAGTCCCAGAAAGAAACGAAGGAAACTCCGGAAGAGATTTATTTTGAGTTCTTTCTCCACCCTACCTACGATTTCATGCAGGAAATTTTGTCGTACGGAAAGGAAGTAACGGTATTGGAACCGAAAGGGTTAGTTGATGAGATCAGAGCCCATCTTCAGGAATCCCTGAACCGATATCTTGAAATCTGATTTTAAAATTAAAAGCTCATATTTTTTGATTATATTTACATAAATATACTCCTTTGAAAGCTTTATTCTTTTTTCTGTTCTGCTTTGTTTGCTCTTTTTGCTTTTCCCAGCAGAAGGAAGAATTCCGGCAGGTGAAAACGTATTACAACCAGCACCGGAATATGCTGAATACCGAGTTCAAAAAGAAATTTGACGCAGAGCCCAATCTGGTGAAGAAAACGATGATCAAAAACGATTTTCTTTTTTTCATGAAAAAGATGGACAGCATTGAAAATGTAGCCATGATAGGTGCGCTTTTAAAAGTAAGGAACCTCGAAGACCTTCAGTTTCTTAAAAAAAATGAAAATAATCCCACCCTTCTTCCCTTGAGTACTTCAATCCTTGAAAAACCTGCAGAGTATCCCGGGGGAATGAATGCATTGAGAAAAGAAGTTGCCGGTCTTTTTTATACAGGGGGAGTGTATACTGAAACAAAAACGGCCAGGGCCAATGTGGTATTTATGATAGAAAAAGACGGCAGCATCAGCAATGTACAGGCTGAAGGTGATAATTTTACGTTTAACAGACAGGCCGAAATTGCCATTTATTCTATCACGGATAAATTTTCCCCGGCCATAGCTAAAGGAGATGCCGTACGCTCCCGTTTTAGGCTTCCACTCACATTAAATATTGAAAATTAAGTGTTTACCGACGAATATTATATGAAAATGGCGCTGCAGGAAGCAGAATCCGCCCTGGAAAAAGATGAGGTACCCATTGGCTGTGTAGTGGTTTCCAATAACCGGATTATTGCGCGAGCCCACAATCTCACCGAAACACTGAATGATGTGACCGCCCATGCAGAAATGCAGGCCATCACTTCTGCCGCTAATTTCCTGGGCGGAAAATACCTGATCAACTGTACGCTTTATGTAACGGTGGAGCCTTGCGTAATGTGTTCAGGAGCTCTTTCCTGGTCGCAGATTTCTAAAGTTGTGATCGGGGCAAGAGATGAACAAAGGGGATTTATCAATAAACATCTTTCCCTGCATCCAAAAACAGAAGTGGTCACCGGTATTATGGAACATGAATGTTCGTCTATCGTCAAAGAATTCTTTAGAAACAAAAGATAAATAAGTATTTGCAGAAGGAAGCCCAAGGCTTGAAGAAGGAAGCTCCTGAGGTTCAGAAGATTCATTATTGCCGATTTTTTTTAGATTAACCAATTCAATAATGGCTGTAAAAAGTAATCGGTCCGATACTAACTTCCGGCATCCCTCCTCCAGCTTCCAGCATTTTAATCTTAACTTTCTGACCCAAACCTCAGGTCACCTACTTTGAGTTTTCTATTGTCATGTGAAAAAGAGCACGCAATGCATTCATCTTTTTCCAGTTCTGTTCTTTAGCCACTACCCTATTTTTTCCAAAGGTGAGCGTGAGAAGGCTGTCTTTTTTCTGATAAGAAAAGGGGACATTCATCTTTCTACCATTGTAATCTTCCAGAATCAGATGATTTTTTGCTTCCTGGCTGTAATGGAAATCTTTAGTTTTTTCATTTTGTTCCATCAGGATGATATAATAATTCCGGTGGAAGAAAATATATTGCAGATCTGAGCTTTCATCCACATTTTTAAAAGCTCCGTGAAGAGAAGGGCGCCCGGCAATATCATCATTATAATTTCCTGATTCAATGTATGGAAAAAGTATCGCAACGATTGAAAACCCAATAAAAGCTGTTTTTAAAAAGACCCATGCCGGGAAAATTTTCCCATGGATTTTAGGTTCTTCATCAAGCTGTATTTTCTGCTTTAAAACTAGAAACCTGTACAGCAGAATCCATTGATCTTTTAACCCAAAAGCAGCCATCAACAAAAGGATCAGGGAAAAGAATTTAACGGAAATATCAAACCCCAGGTTGATGAAAACAATATTTACCAGAATTCCTATGGAACACAATAACCCTAATGTTCTAGTTTTATGAAAAAGAATCATGAGCGCTGCGATCAGTTCAAATATCCCAATAGCTACGGAATACAGCCTTGATGTTCCCATGGTGCTCCAGAACAGGATATCCCGGTCCAGATTTCCGAAACGGGAGTAGAGGATATTGGGCTCGGGAAGATAAAACTGGGCTTTAAAAATTTTGTCAAGACCATATTTCATCAGAACTACAGCAATATATACCAGTACTATCTCTTTGGAATAGTGAAGGATTTCCGGAAGATGCTTTTTCCTGATCAGGGCTGTAATTAAAGCGGAAATAATTATTAAAATTATCATTAAAACAAGCATGGATAAACTATCCGAAGAAAAATCTATCCTTGTATGATCTGCTTTAAAAATATTATTCAGCACCCATTCTGTAAGATCTCCGTATATAAATGATGTCCATTCTTTTTGGAAGTTTCCTAAAAAATCCAGTGGAAAAAAGAGGATAAAGAGTACAAAGAAAACTCCGGCAGCCGTAAATACCCTACTTCTCATTGTTTCTTTTATTCCTTTTCCAGCTGTACAACCCTGAAACACCGGAAAGCATCAGAACACCGATCAAAAGTCCTCCCCTCGTCTTGTCGGATTTATCTTTCTTTGGCTTTTTTGTAGAAGGCCTGACCTCTTTATAGGATTTCTTTTTCTTGTTATACTTCACAACGATAACGCTATCCACGTTATTATCGAAATGATAATCTCTTTTCAGAATTGCTTTTACACTGTCTATATTCTTTTTTGAAAATAAAGCCCGTTTATGCACAACCTTTCTTTCCGGCTGTTTTTCCCGTTTTTCGTCGTCAAAAACAAGGTCACTTACTGAACTTGCCACCAGCACACCTTCCCCGTCATCAAGAATAATTAAAGAATCCAGTGTTGTTTTTTGGAAATACGGTTTGGGATCTCCTAAATTAGAAAGATTGGCGTCAAAAAGATTTTCAGAAACGGCTGTTTTAAAGTTTCCCGACTGTCCGCTATGACTTTTAAAAGCAATGATTTTGGTTTGTGAAAAAACAGATATGCTTAATATTAAGGCTAAAAAAATAGAGCTTGTTCTCATGGAATTAATTTTATTTAGAATCATTACCGGATCAGCTTACTAACTATTTCTTTCTGGATCTCTTCCAGCTGTAAAATCCTGAGGCTCCGGAAATAAATAATACACCGAGCAAAAGCCCTCCCCGTGTCTTTTCTGGTTTTTCGTTTTTTGGTTGTACCGTGGAAGGCTTGATCTCTTTATAGGACTTATTATCCTGATCATACTCCACAAAAATCACACTGTCCATATCATTGACAAAATTATAATCTCTTTTCAGTACTGTTTTTACACTGTCTATATTTTTTTTTGAAAAAAGCTTGTGATTGCGAACGGTTTCCCTTCCCGGCTTCCATTCTCTTTTTACTCCTTTATCAACGAATCTTTTGGCCGAGCTTGTGACCAGAATACTTTCTTCGTCATTTAGAATAATTACCGAATCCAGTTTGGCATCTTTAACAAATTTCTGCGGAACTACACCAAGGTTTGAAAAGTTCGCATCAAAAAGATCCTCAGAAACAGCCGTACTGAAGTTGTCAGCATGTCCGCTGTGGCTTTTAAAAGCAATAAGTTTGGTTTGTGAAAAAGCAGAAACGCAGATCAGCAAAAGTAGAAAAGAGTATGGATTTTTCATGGAAGTATTTTGGAATTTGATAGCTTTTTCCACGAAAAGTTAAATCATCTGTTATTTTTTAAAACAGAATACATCATAATGTCAAAATATTCACCGCCTTTTTTGAGATGCTGTCTGAGGAGAGCTTCCTTTTCCATCCCTGCTTTCTCCATAATTCTTCCGGAAGCCGGATTGTGCAGGAAATAAGTAGCAAAAATTTTATTAACCTCCAGCTCAAGGAAGCCAAAATTGATAAGTGCCGTTGCAGCTTCGGTAACATATCCCTTATTCCAGAAAGGCTTTCCCATCCAGTAGCCCAACTCGGCTTTATCATCACCCCGGTCGTGAAGACCTATAGCACCTATAATCTGTTCTTCTTTATTGCGGATTGCAAAGGTAAATCCTGTATGGTTGTCAAAAGCTTCCTTTGACATGTTCAGCCAGAATTCAGCATCCTTTTCAGTGTAAGGATATGGAATATTGGAGGTAAGATCTGAAAAAATTTTATCCTGAAGATAGTCCACTACACTCGGGATATCCTCTTTCCTAAGCTCTGAGAGGATCAGCCTATCTGTTTCTATTCTTGGAAATTCTTTTAATGCTTTCATGCTGTCATCTTAATCTTACTCTTAACCTCAATCTTAGCCTTAGCCTCAACCTACAAATCTTTCCCTAAGAAATAAAGCCCTTTGAGCGTATGTAACCTGTCCATCACATGAATTTTTTCCGTCAGCGGTTTATAAACGTGGGAAACACCTCCGGTTGCCACTACAAAACATTCATCATTTACCTCATCGTTGATGCGATCTATAAAACCTTCCACCATTCCGAGAAATCCGTATACCATTCCGCTCTGCATACACGTTACAGTATCAAGACCCAGTACAGATTTAGGCTTCTTCAATTCAATATCGGGAAGCTGTGCCGTCTGGCTGATCAGGGAATTCAGGGAAGTAACGATTCCCGGAGCAATGATTACTCCCAGGGTTTCCCCTGTTTCCGTAACGCAGCTGGCGGTAAGAGCTGTTCCAAAATCAATGACGATTTTCTTTTGGTTCGGGTACAGATTATGGGCTGCAACAAGATTGGCATAAATATCAGTTCCCATCTGTTTTGATTTGGCCTGAACTCCTGAAGGGGTAGACCGATCCACAATAACTGGCTGGATTCCGTGGATCTTTTTTATCGCTGAGCTCATCACTTTGGTCAGCTGAGGTACCACCGATCCTATGATCACTTTACTGATATCTTCCGGCTCCACTTTATAGGTCTGATACAGCATCAGAATCTGCACATACAGCTCGTCTACTGTTCGGTAAGGTTTTGTATTGATGACCCACGAAATATCACAGTTGTCCCCATTGAAAAGTCCGAAACGGATATTGCTGTTTCCTACGTTGATTACGATTGAATTCATTTAATTTTTTAAGCTAGTCTGGGTTAAAAAACAGATGTAAAAATAAGGCTTTATCCCCAAAAATAAACAATATCTCTATTATTTTGAACAATTTCTGATTCTCTCCTTAAGCTTCCTGATAGGGTTGATACTAAAGTCTTGATTATTTTATTTTCCCATTTGAAAAATTAGTGTGGTGATTGGATAGATTAAAACAATTAATTATCTTTAAAAACTGAAAATATTTATCCTGCATTCATGAAAAAAATACTCTTTGCCCTATTCCTCTGCATCGGCCTGAATACTTTTGCCCAAACCGGAAATCAGGTCAGAGAAGTATTCCAGAAAATAAAACAGGAATCTAAGATTGACGGGACGGACAAGACCGTTTATGATCTTCTGGATGAGTTTTACAATAAAAACCTTCAGGCAGAAAAGGATGAAATGACTCCCGAACTGGTTCAGAGAATTGAGAAAACGGCCTCAAATCCTGACACCAAAAACCTTCATATCCTGCTACTCTTTCTTATGTATCAGCAGCATATCAGCCGGACCGCCATGGTTGGAAAGCCATCTGATCCCGGTTTCCAGATAGAAGCGATGAATTTACTGGAGACGGAGACCAAAGATATTTATGGAAAAATACCGGCAATTATCTATATCTATAAAGCAGAAGCTCTGGATGCAGGTAACAAAAAAAGTGAAGCCAAAGCAACTGTTGAGCAGGGATTAAAAGAATATCCCGATTCTATTCCTTTAAAAGTATACAGCTATCTCAATACAAACGATGAGGTATTAAGAAATGATCTGGTGAAAAATCACCCGAATCACTGGATGGTGCAGCAGTTTGGGATTAAGTAGATTTGCTTAGATATCAGATATTAGACATCAGATGTCAGACTTTTGCGAGGTGAGATTTTTTTAGATATTAGATAATGGTGAATGGTGAATTTTTCTTCGCAAGTGAATGATGAACGCTTCGGAGGGATATTTAATATGCCACACATCAATAAAACAATTAATTTAAATAAAAATCCCACAGTAAAAGTCTGTGGGATTTCTTTTTATTTGTTGGATGTATTATTTTACTTCTACAATATTGTTTTCCATATTCACGTCTGCCATTCTCTGGCTGAAATCTATTCCAAGAACAGACAGCTGGGCTTTTGTGTAAGGAATCGTCAGGGTATATTCCTTCTGGGTCCATGGCCAGTAAGGCATTGTTTTAAAATCTCCGTAAATATCTTTTTCCTTCCAGGTATGCGTCATATTCATTGGAATCTGATAAGTAACTACTTTTTTATCTGCAGTCAGCACATTGAAATCAACAGGCATCGGAACCTGACCGTTATTCACCAAAGTAATGGTCGTAGATTTTGCTTCGTACTTTACGTCTTTGATTCCGTAATCAATTGTTTTTGTGGTATTGATCCAGTAATTATGGAACCACTTCAGATCCATCCCTGAAACTTTTTGGGCAATATGAAGAAAATCCCTGTCTGAAGGGTGTTTCATATGCCACTGGTCGTAATACTGCTTTAAGGTTTCTGCAAGATTCTGCTCGCCCATAATGTATCCCAGCTGCACCAGATATAATTCTCCTTTTACATAAGAAGCGTAGGTGTAGGCCGTTCCGTTATCATGGTGGTCTCCCAGCCATACTGCCGGCTCCTCAATTCCTCTTTTAATAAAATTTCTGTACGCTTCCACCGTGTGAACAAACGGATTCGGAAGTTCTTCAGGAAACAGCTGGTTCATCACATATCCTTCTGCATAGCTGGTAAACCCTTCATCCATCCATGGCCGTACAGATTCATTGGTCGCCAGCATCTGCTGATACCATGAGTGCGCTCCTTCGTGAGCCATGAGACCCATCAGCCCTTTCATATCTTGCGCTTCACCCAGAATCATGGTACACATTCCGTATTCCATACCCCCATCACCGCCCTGGATAAATGCATAGGTAGGATAGACATATTTGCCGAAATGGCTGTTCATAATCTGGAAATATTTGGTCACATAAGGCTGGGCTTCTTCCCATACTTTTGTTTTGTCATTCTGCTGGTACACCAGAAATACTTTCGGCCCTTCCGGAACATCAAAACTTTTTACCACATAATCCCTGTCTGCGCTCCATGCAAAATCCAGCACATTTTTCGCAGTCCATCTCCAGACCGCTTTTTTGTTTTTATCGGCCTTAATTTTTGCCGCAGCATCATACCCTTTAACATCTGCCGGATTTTCAAGAATTCCCCCGGCTCCCACTACATAATCTTTGTTGATTTTTATGGTCACATCAAAATCTGAGAACGGTGCATGAAACTCCCTTCCGATATAATCGAATGTAGCCCATCCGTCATAATCATATTCTGCAATTTTCGGATACCATTGGGTCATCGTCATATCAACCCCTTCCCTGTTGTTTCTTCCGCTTCTTCTGATCTGTTGTGGAATTACCGCATCCCAATCCAGTGTAAAAGTAGTGGTTGAATTAGGTTTGATCGGTTCTGCCAGATACACTTTCATAATAGTTTCCTGGATCTCAAACTTCAGCTCTTTTCCATTCTGTTTAATCCAGTGGATATTCTGTGCTCCTTCCTGGTCTTTAGGAATCGAAGCCAGCCTTGAAACCCCGTCCTTCTGCAGTCTGGAATCTCCGTTTTTCCCCTGGCCGCCCACTCTCTGGTCCATCATTGAATTAGGCTTAAAAGCATTCCAGTACAGATGAAAATACACTACATTCAGCTCATCCGGTGAGTTGTTCGTGTATTCTAAAGTCTGGTTTCCCTGATAGGTAAATTTCTCAGCATTTACATCAATATCCATCTTATACTTGGCAGCCTGCTGATAATAAGCTCCCTGCTGAGCCTGAAATTGTGAAATGATAAACGCAAAAAGGATTGCAGCCGATTTTTTCATTTAAAATTTATTTTTTTTAAAGGTAGGTAATTTATGTAAAACCCTCAAATATGGAGTTATTTTAAGGTTTTTTGACATGTTATAACTTTAGATAGGTTTTTACCATGATGGTTAGATTTACTTATTGAGATTTTTTTAACCACAAATAGCACAAATTATTGCACAATTTCATCACGAATCTTATTTGACATTTGGGTCATTCGTGTTTAATTAAAACTTATTGACGGGTCAGCAACTTTTTAATCAAAGTAATCTGTCCTAAATGGTAATAGGCGTGCTCAATCATTCCATCAATATTCCTCTGATAGGTTCCATATTTTTCGTCTACGAAAACCTCATCCAGTTTACTATCAGGCAGCAGCTCAACCAGTGATGCAAATTTTTCCGAATCTGCCCAAAGTTTATTCCGCAAGCTGTCCCACTGTTCCTGAGATTCAATCGGGGGAAGATCAAAGCTGAATTTGTCTTTTATTTCAAGGGCTCCTCCTTCCAGCACATTTACAACCCCTGCAATATAGTAATCGATGTGATAGGTAAGCATAGCAATCGTATTTAAAGGATCTACTCTCTCAATAGCCTGTTCCCAGGTTACCTCAGAAAGCTGGTCCTTAAAATTGGTATTGGCAATCCAGAGACCATCCAGCAGGACTTCCCGGAATCTTTTTGCCAGTTGTGATACTGAACTCATTTTTTTATTTTTCTAAAGATAATTAAAATGTTTAAAGCTCACGCTGATTGAGCAGATGATGCAGATTTCTTGTTGAAACACAAATGGCGCAAATAAAAGCACAGTTTTAAACACTAATCAATTCGTGATATTCGTGAAAAGCATTGGTGACATTCGGTGTTTCAAAACAAAAACCTCAAATGCAAATACATCTGAGGTTCTGTTATGATTTTAAAATCAAATTATTTCTTAGCCGGAATTTCTTTTTTTCCGCTTTGTAAGATCTTTTCAAGAATTCTTAGCGTGATGAGGTAAGTAGGTTTTACGCCCGTAAGCCCTAAACCTCCTGAAGAAAGGGTACTTCCTGTTTCCAGCGGGTTATCCGAAGCATAATAAGCATACATCACAAACAGATCCGGGGAAATATGGTGTCTGATCTTAGACGCCACCTGAATGGCCTTCTGATAGTGTGCTCCTTCCATTTCAAGACCAATGGCTTTCCAGGAAGTATTCATAAAATAAGAAAGGATATCCCTGTTCTGAAGCGAGGTTCCCAAAACGGTAATCATAGGTCCTTCGAAGGCTTTCAGCTCATCATCATGGAAATCTTCAAGCTTTAAAGCATTTTCGAAAGGATAATTATCCGCTGTTCCTTCAAAAATATGGGACGTAGGGATCATAATATCTCCTTTTCCGCCGGCAAGAATTCCGGCTTTACCCATGATGGAAACAGATTTCACTTTCATCATGTAGACTTCTCCTTTGTGCTCGTAGGGTCTGAGCAATTCGTCCATTACTTCATACGCCTGCTCTCCGAATGCATAATCGAACACCATAATGACATCTTCTCCGCTGTATTTTGCTCCGCTGAAAGGGGTATTTTTAAGGTTGGTTTTGCTTAAATCAATGATCTGAACATCAATATTACTTCCGCTCTTATCATTAATATAGATCATCCCTTCCTCTAAAGCATATTTTGAAACTTTGTCGCGAAGTTCTTTTTTGTCGGAAATATCTCCGTACAACTTATAATCTACCTCTTTATTATCCTTTTTCTTTAAAGCATCATTTCCGTACAGCATATTTTTCACAGAGTGCATATTAGCTGAAATAATGTGCAGCGGGCGCATATGAAGATCATTTTCAAATAAAACTTCTTTCACCTTATTGGCCCATTTTTCGCCAAAATAATGGTGCCCCACTCTTTCTTTTAATATGGCGCTGAAATGAATTTCCCTTTCTCTGGTCTGCTTGGCGTCTTCAAGACTTACTTTTCCTAAATTGTAAATGATCTTAAACAGACGGTCAGGATTGCTGTCGTCACCAAAAGTATTATAAGCTCTCAGTGTTTCGTCAAAAGTTCTTCCTATTAAAGAAGAAAGGTGAATCAATGCCACTTCTTTTTCTCTTCTGCTGAATTTCTTTTCCCCTTTTACTACTTCCTCAATAATTTTGAAAGCACGGGTCGGTTTCCAGTTTTCATCCTGGATGAAGGCCAGATTTCTGATTTTATCAGCTTCAATAAATAAGAAAGTAAGGTGGGTAAGAATATCATAAATCTCCGAACGTCCTAAAAGAACCTCGATATTCATCTGGTGTTCGTCTATTCTATAGCAGTTTCTTCTTCTCTTTTTTGGAACGATAGGTTCGAAACTTCCTTTATCAAACCCTTCATCTGATGTAAGATGAATAAAAGCGCATTCTTCAATTCCTTCCGGAAGCCTGTCTAAAACATACATTAAACCATCAAGTTCCAGTTTGTTCGGAATATTCATGGTTCCGTAGATCTCCGGGTTAATGATTTTCAGCAAGCTTCTGATACTTTCTCCTGAAACACCCGCCGGTTTGAAAAATCCTCTGTAAAACAGGTGTCTCATAGAGATATATAATCTTTCAATAGCTTCTGTTGTTTCTCTTGCTCTAGAATTTGTCATAAAATAAATTTCACACAAATATACAAAATCCCGGCTCAACTTATTTTAAGTATCTTTTAAATAAGACATTATCTAATTTGAAACTTTTGGTGAATCAACAAATTGGCTATATATTTGTAGATTATAAAATGTTTAATGCGACAAGTTTTGTCGTTATGTAAATTTATATTTGCTTTATAAAATCAGGCTATTTATCTAACATCAAACATTATGAAAGCAAATCAAATCTCAGCCTATGTCATTAGCCTTACCCAGAATAATTCTGAGGAAAGCTTAACCAATATGAAACTGCAAAAAATATTATATTATTTGCAGGGATATTATTTGTCAATTTTTAATGATGCTTTATTTGAGGATGAAATAGAAGCTTGGAAATATGGGCCTGTAGTCTGTGACGAATATCACATTTATAAAGCTTATGGAAATTCTTCGATAATAGTTCCGGAGATAAATACAAATTTCGATTACTTAACTTCTGATCAAAAGAACTTCATCACTAAAGTTTATGGATATTACAGGCAATTTTCATCTATTAAACTGATGGAACTGACTCATCAGGAAGAACCATGGATAAATGCCTATGGAAAAAGCCAGTTTATAAGTAAAGAACAATTAAAAGAATTTTTCAGCAAATCCGATCTCAAAAATGATTTTATTATTTTTGATAAGAAAGAGGAAAGAAGAAAAGCGGCACAGTTTCTATTAACGGATTACCTGTATGACAATGATTTGATAGACTCCACAATTTCTGACACCGAAGACATTTATGAACACTAAAGAAATCTGGCTGGTCAATTTTAATCCGACGACAGGTGCCGAAATCAGTAAAAAAAGACCGGCAATAATAGTAAATGATGACTCTATCGGTATTTTACCCCTACGTGTTATTGTACCCATTACTGACTGGAATGAAAGATACAATAATGCGGATTGGATGGTAAAAATTAATTCTGACGCATTCAATAATCTAACAAAAGTTTCTGCAGCTGACTGTTTCCAAGTCAAATCCGTCTCAACCAGCCGGTTTCATAAACAAATTGGAATCATTGATGACGCAACCTTTGAAATTATTAAAGATTCATTACGGAATGTTTTTGACCTTTAAATAATATTAAAAAAACAGTTTAGAGCTTACTTTCTAAACTGTTTTTTTATTTACACTTCCTTCACAATATCACATCCAACAACAAAATACAAAAAAAACACATACACCCCTATATTTTTTGGGGTAAAAATATTTTGAATTCATTTTTTTTGTAAATTTGCCCTGTAAAAATTAACCTTATTATGTCAACTTTAAGATTCAAAGCGTTAGAAACTTTACCATTTAAGGATTTCAGAAGAGATAATTCTGTTGAAATTCCTGGAAAATTGTCAGAATTATTCTGCCAGAATGTGTTCTCAGAAGAGACCATGAGAGAATACCTTACGAAAGAAGCATTCCAGTCTATTATGGATGCCATCAAAAAAGGTACGCAAATCCAGAGACATATTGCAGACCAGGTAGCTGTAGCTATGAAAGACTGGGCAATGAGCAAAGGAGCGACTCACTACACGCACTGGTTTCAGCCTTTGACAGGAACTACTGCAGAAAAGCATGATTCTTTCTTCACCCCAATTGAAGGAGGCAGAGCTATTGAAAGATTCAGTGGAAACCTACTGATCCAGCAGGAACCTGATGCTTCTTCTTTCCCGAACGGGGGAATCAGAAACACTTTCGAGGCAAGAGGTTATACTGCATGGGACCCTACTTCTCCTGCATTCATCATGGGAACTACATTATGTATTCCTTCTATCTTTATTTCTTATACCGGAGAAACTTTAGATTATAAAGCGCCTCTTTTAAGAGCTTTAAATGCTGTAGATGAAGCTGCAACCAACGTGATGCAGTATTTTGACAAAAATGTAACAAAAGTAACTCCTACTTTAGGGTGGGAGCAGGAATATTTCTTGGTTGACTCCGCATTATACCAATCCCGTCCGGACCTTGTTTTAACAGGAAAAACTTTATTGGGACACTCTCCTGCTAAAGGACAGCAGCTGGACGACCACTATTTCGGTTCTATCCCGACAAGGGTAATGAACTTTATGAAAGAGCTGGAAATTGAGTGTATGAAACTTGGAATTCCTGTAACAACAAGACATAATGAAGTAGCTCCTAACCAGTTTGAACTCGCTCCGATGTTCGAAGAAGTAAACGTGGCTGTAGACCACAACTCTTTATTGATGGACATCATGGCAAGAATTGCTCACAAGCATCATTTCCATATTTTATTCCACGAAAAACCATTTGCCGGAGTAAACGGAAGCGGAAAGCACAACAACTGGTCTTTAGCAACCGACACGGGTGAAAACCTTTTAAGCCCGGGAAAAAATCCTAAAAAGAACCTTCAGTTCTTAACATTCTTCGTGAATACCATTAAAGCGGTTCACGAATATGCCGACCTTTTAAGAGCAAGCATCGCTTCAGCAAGCAACGACCACAGACTGGGTGCCAATGAAGCTCCGCCGGCTATTATTTCCGTATTCATCGGAAGCCAGCTTTTCAGAGTATTGGAAGAACTGGAAAAAGTAACGGAAGGAAAACTTTCTCCTGATGAAAAAACAGATCTTAAACTGAACGTTGTTGGGAAAATTCCTGAAATTCTTCTGGATAATACCGACAGAAACAGAACTTCTCCTTTCGCCTTTACAGGGAATAAATTTGAGATCAGAGCCGTAGGATCTTCTGCCAACTGTGCAGAATCCATGACTGTAATGAATACTATTGCAGCTAAACAGCTTAACGATTTCAAAAAAGAAGTAGATGCTCTTATCGAAACAGGACTTAAGAAAGATGAAGCGATCTTCAACGTGTTAAGAGAATACATCAAGCAGTGTAAAAACATCATGTTTGAAGGAGACGGATATTCTGATGACTGGGCTAAAGAAGCTAAAAAGAGAGGTCTGAACAATTTAAAAACCACTCCTGAAGCCCTTAAGCAGGAAATGGATAAGAAATTCCTTGATCTGTATGAAGAGATCGGAGTATTCACCCACAGAGAGGTTGAGGCAAGAAACGAAATCAAACTTGAAAAATATTCTACTGTTATTGATATTGAAGCAAGAGTATTAAGTGATATCGCGAGAAACCACATCATTCCTTCTGCTTTAAATTATCAGAACAGGCTGATCGAAAACGTAAAAGGTCTTAAAGAAATTTTCGGAGATAAAGAATTCAAAACGCTGGCAAAAGAGCAGATGAGCCTTATTGCGAATATTTCTGAAAATGTTTCCAAGATCAAACTGGGCGTTGAGGATCTTATCAAAGCAAGAGAAGCAGCGAAGGCTGTATCAGATAGTCAGAAGCAGGCAGAAGCTTACTGCAACAAAGTAAAACCTTTATTCGACGGTATCAGGGAAGCATCTGATGACCTTGAAATGATGGTGGATGATGAGCTTTGGCCAATGACTAAATATAGAGAAATGTTATTTACAAAATAACATCTGTAAAGTTCCATATTAGTTAAACTCTCCGGTTTTCCGGGGAGTTTTTTTGTTTTATTAACAGGTATGAAAATTAGAGTATTCAATCATAAAATCCGATTAATAAAGGAAAAGCGATTTATTTTGTTAAAGAATCTTAATAAAAAAAACCGCACACTCACCAAAAACAGGCGGTTGCGGTTTGTTTTTCTTTAACATACTTAAATAATATGTTAAAATGTGTTAAATAAAGAACCTGACAATAATCATATCTGGGGTCTTTTGGCCGGAATCTCTACTTTTGTAATGCTTTTGAAAAATAAATATTCCTTTTAACACGGATAATCAAATATATATGAAGAAAAGAGTTTTGTTTTATTTAGTTGCTTTGGTGTCTACAGTTTCGGTTCAATCATGTGCTACAAATTATGTAGTTTCACAACCAGCAACTTACACTAAAGAATACAAAACAGATGCCAAACTAGCTTCTATAGACCAGAAGAAAATGGAGCAGGATAAGCAAAGACTTATAGACTCTTTTTTAGCTGAAAAAGCGGCATCTATCGCCAGCGCGAAAAAAGCCATTAAGAATTCGGAGATTGCAAAAGCAGTCAAATACAATAAAACCATCGACAATATCCTTGCAGAAGCTGAAACTTACCTTGGAACTCCTTACAGATACGGAGGAATGACCAGAAGAGGTATTGATTGTTCAGCTTTCGTTCTTTCTGTATTCGGGGCAGCAGCAGGGCTTAGCTTACCAAGAGTAGCGGCTTCTCAGGCTCAGGAAGGAGAAAGCATCGATAAAAGCGAGCTTCAGAAAGGAGATTTGATCTTCTTTTCACACGGAAGAAGAATTTCTCACGTAGGAATCGTAGAAAATGTTACTGAGGAAGGTGAAATCAAATTCATCCATGCAGCGACTTCAAAAGGGGTAATGATCTCGTCACTGAATGATTCTTACTGGGGACCGAAATTCAGGTTTGCCAAGAGAGTGATCAATGAGAACGGAGAAGCTTATAATAATCTTGCTTCTACTACTCCAAACACCGCAACAAATTTTTAATTTTAAATAATTGATTTAAATAATGAAGCCATCAGATTTCTGATGGTTTTTTTATGCCTACAACTTTTTTGTAAAAACAACGGAAGTGAAAACGTTTTTAAACCATTGAGGGGTTAAGATGATTAAGTTTTGATTAAAGCCTTTTATGGATTACCTCTGACAAAGGCAGGCTAAAACCTGCCTCTATTGAATTATCGTTACCTATAATGTACAGGAGATTTCCCTTCTTCCTAACTTCTAACCTCTAATTTCTAACTTCTAATTTTTCAGCTTCTAATCCCTTTCTATTTCAATATCCAGTTTATACAGAAGTCCATGCACTTCAGAAAGTGAAAACCTGGCCTTTTTCAGGCGATTTACGGCAGGATCTATGGAATAGCTGAAAGAAGTCCGGAAATCTGTTTTTTCAAGGTTAGTCTGGTCGAAAACGGCTCCGGAAAGATCGCAGCCGGAAAATACGGACTGCGAAAGGTCATATTCTGCAAAATCAGCTTCAATTAATCTGCAATTTTTGAATACGGTTTTCTTAATTGAGGTTTTATAGAATACAGCATTATTGAGCAGGCATCCATCAAACTTAAAGGAAAGACCAAAAGGATTACATTCGCTGAACTGGAGGCCGAACATTTTGCATTCTTTGAAAATAACATCCTGAAAAGAAGTCCTGACCAATTTTGCCATGCTCAGGTTACAGCCAATAAATTCGCAGTTTGTAAAACTGAAACCTGAAAGATCTGTATATTCAAAATGACAGTTTCTGAAGGTGCAGTTTTCGTATTCTCCTTTTTCTGGGGAATGCTCGGTATAGTTTATATTCTGGAAATCCAGGTCTGAGATATGGGCATGTTTCATTTGTCCTTCATTTATAAGATATATACTCCCGTGATTAGCAGGTACAGCGTTCTAACTTGAGTGTAACGATACAATTGGAAACCTACACCAGACTATTCTTATCCGAATAATTCAGTTTAAAGAAAATAAAGGTCATGATGGAAAAGGCAAGAAGCGAACTTCCCCCATAACTGAAATACGGAAGCGGAATTCCTACGGTCGGGAAAAGGCCCATAACCATTCCTAAATTGATCGTAAAGTGCATCATGAGGATGGAAGCAAAACAATACCCGAATACCAGGTTAAAAGTAGATTTCTGCTGTTCTGCGAGATAATAGATTCGTCCGATGAATACCATATAGCATAAGATCAGAACTGCGCTGCCGACAAATCCCCATTCTTCCCCCACGGTACAGAAAATATAGTCGGTTTCCTGTTCCGGAACGAATTTCCCCTGGGTAACGGATCCTTCACGGTATCCCTTCCCTAATAGACCACCAGACCCGATGGCTGTTTTTGAATACAGCAAGTTGTATCCTGAAGTATCTCTGAATGCTTTTTCTCCCTTGTAAAGAACTTCAATTCTTTCACGCTGGTGCTTTGGAAGCTTTTCCAGAACGTAAGGTGACCCGAAAGCCAGTCCGCAAAGCAAAAGCACCGAGCCTGCAATCCCAGCAATGGAGATTACATCCCATGACATTCTGTGGTAATTCATAGCGATTAAAACCCCGGCAATAATCACCACGGCCAATGCTACATACAGCGGAGGAATGGCCAGCGAGATCAAGAATACACCCGCAAAAACAAATCCTACACCGAATAAAAGTCCACTTAAGCCTTCCCTGTACAGGGCGATAAAGAACGCGATAAATACCAGCATTGAACCTACATCCGGAATCGCCAGAACCACTGCGGCGGGAATCCCAATAATGGCGAGTGCAGTCCAGAGGGATTTTTTTACTTTTAAATTAAAATCCGGACCGGAAACGTAATTCGCCAGCATAAGTGCTGTTCCTATTTTTGCAAATTCAACAGGCTGCATGGTAAAGCTCCCGAATTTATACCAGTTTTTCTGTCCAAGGATTTCCTTACCGAACGGGAATAGTCCGATCAGCAGCAAGACCCCGCCAATGTAAATAATACCGGACATATTCTCGAAGAACTTGCTCCTTCCAACGAAGATAACAAGTCCCACAAATAGAGAAATACAGAAGAAAATCAATTGCTTTTCGCCCAGTTTCTGGTCAACACTGTAAATATTTGCAATCGCAAAGATGCAAAGCAGGAAATACAGCCCGAGGCCCAGTTTATCTATTCCTTCTGCCCATTTCATTGCTTTACCTTTTTATTTTTAGCGTTGTTCTTTGTTTCCTCGTCTATTTTTTTCTGCAGTTTTATTTTCTGCTCTTTGATAAAATTCAGGCTGTCCTGTTTTCTTTTCAGTTTTACAGAATCTTCTTTAGGATCTTTGTATAATCCTTTACGTTTCAGATCTGCAATCCACTGTCTTTTATACTCAGGCATAAAGCTGGCTCCGGTCATCTTTTTGTAGAGATTTTCTCTTTTCAGATCTCCTGTAATATATTTTTCAGCAATCACTGTACAGGCCGGACCTGCCCATGTGGCTCCAAACCCGGCATGTTCCATCACAGCTGCTACGACAATCCTTGGCTTATCTGCAGGAGCAATCAATACGAAGATTGAATTATCTTTCCCCTGAGGAACCTGTGCCGTACCTGTTTTTGCAAGCTGGGTAAAGTCATTGGATTTTAAACTTCTTGCAGTACCTCTCAATACCACAGCTTCCATTCCTTTCAGTACGGGCTCGAAGTGTTTGGGATCTACAAGAGTCTTATGTTTTGTTTTAAATCTTGGGTCCGGATTTGGTTTTCCATCGATGGATTTAACGATATGGGGAGTGTAATACCAGCCTTTATTCGCTATAGCTGCCACATAGTTGGCCAGCTGAAGAGGTGTTACCAGAACATCTCCCTGCCCCATTCCGTTAAAGATGGAACCGTTCATGGTATAATCAGCGCTCCAGTTTTTCTTGCCGCTTCTTTTTTCGTAAAACTTCCCGGAAGGAATTCTTCCCGGCGAACCTACGGCGATATCATTGTTCAGATATTCCCCTACACCAAAACTGCTCATGATCTTTTTCCACTCATCAACTCCCTTGGAAGGATCTCCGGGATATTTATTCATGATGGCAATAAACGCATGGGAGAAATAACAGTTGCTGGAAACCTGGATAGAAGGAATCAGTGGATCTGCTCCGCCGTGTCCTTTAATTCTTAAACCTTTATAATAGAAGCCTCCTCCACACGGGAAAATGGTGTTTTCATCCATAACCCCCATCTGCATACCCGCCAGAGCAGTTAGTAATTTAAAGGTAGATCCCGGAGGATAAGCCGCCTGAACAGACCTGTCAAACGTAGGCTTATTTTCATATAGCGTATCTTTTGATAAGGCGTAGAGATTTTTTGATTTATAAGGGCCTGTAAATAAATTCGGGTCAATATCCGGCCCTGTTGCCATGGTCAGGATTTCACCGTTATTCGGGTCTATGGCTACAATGGCTCCGTGTTTGTCAACCAGCATTTCCTCAGCGATTCTCTGGAGATCATAATCAATTGTCAGTGTAATATCTTTTCCTGTAATAACATCCTTATCCAGAGCTCCGTTTTTATAGGAACCTATATTCCGTAGTTTAATATCCTTTTGGATATATTTCATTCCTTTTACTCCTCGAAGATCTTTTTCATAAGATTTTTCAACACCGGTTTTACCGATAAAGTCACCCGGCAGATAATACGTGGAATCTTTTTTAATTTCTCTTTCATTCACCTCACTGGTATATCCCAAAAGGTTTCCGGAAGTACTCACTTCATACTGACGCTGAGGTCTTGAAACAATACTGAACGCAGGATATTTGAAAATAATCTCCTGAACCCTGGCAATATCTTCCCTACTGAGGTCTTTTAAAAAAGTCATCGGGGTCAGCTTGGAGTAGTATTTTTCCTTCTTGATGATCCCGATTCTCTTGATAAAATCGGATTTGGAGATCTGCATCAGATTACAAAAGCCAAGTGTATCAAAGTCCGGTTTCATTAATGCCTGTGTAAAGGAAATTTCATAAGCCGGCTGGTTTCCTACCAGGATCTTTCCGTTCCTGTCGAAAACGACACCCCGCTGTGGGATCACATATTCTATTTTAATGGAAGTATTAGCCGCATTCAGGGCATAACGATCTGTAAACAGCTGCAAATAAGCAAGCCTCGCCACAAAAATAAGGGCAATAACTACGAGAATGGAAAAGATTTTTAAATAACGTGTGTTCAAACTTTTTGTTTGATTTTAAATATTAATGCGTAAGCCACTATAAATATAAAGGAAATTATACTTGTGATCACTACATTAAGTAATATTTCAAAAAAACGGCTAAATTTAAAAAACTCTATGTACTGCACTAAAAGCTGGTGCAGAAAGATACTTGAAAACAGAAACAGCAAAAACTGCGCCCATTGAAGGGATTGAAAAGAGAAAAAATCTGTGGAAGTATCTGTGGAAGTCCTGAAGATCAGCGTTCTGAAGTAAGCAATCAGCGTCGTTGCAAAGGCATTGATTCCCCATGAGTAGAGGAATGCATCTACGGAAAGTCCTATTAAAAAGCTTAATGCTAAAAATTGAAATTTATTTCTGAAAAAAGGATAGAACATGACAAAAACCGGATACAGAACGGGTGTATACTTCCCGAAAATAGTGATCCTGTTCAATACAAAAATCTGTAAAGCAACCAGGAAGATCATGATCAATATATCGGTAAATAAAGTCCTGCTAATCATTTTCTTTTTTTATCACGGTCTGTAATGTATCCTGAATTCTCTGTACTTCAGCTTTCTTAAGGTTTTTCACCACGAACACTTTACTCAAAGCACCCATCTTCTCACTTAATTCAACTGAAATATCCCAGAATCCGGTTTTATTGTCTACGGAATATCCGGCAATGGTTCCAATCATTACCCCTTTTGGAAAAATAGCTGATTTACCATCGGTAACAACCGTGTCTCCTACTTTTAAAGCAACATATTTGGGAATATCTGCAAGATGCATCACCCTGGAATTATCACCGCTCCAGGTTAACGTTCCGAAATATCCGGAATTTTTCAATGAAGCATTGATTCTGATTTTATTGACACTCAATACAGACTGAACCAGGGCATAGCTGTCTGTAGAGTTAATAACAATTCCCGCAATTCCTTTAGGGGCCATTACCCCCATCTGAGGGAATACACCGTCTCTCCGGCCGCGGTTGATGGTAAAATAATTATTCCGTCTGTTGATACTGTTGAATACGATCTCGCCATCCACAAAGGTATAGATCTGGCCACCGCCCAATGTATCATGAACTTTTCTGAATACAGGATTTTTCGCCCCTTCCTTACCATACAGCTGAAGCATAAGGGATTTATTCTGCGCTACAAGATCTTCGTTGATCTGTTTCAGCTTCAGATAGGAAACTCCTTCGTCAATATACCCGGAAACCCAGGAATTCAATGCAGCTGACTGCCCCGCAATCCATGATTGCTGCATGGCGTTTTTAGAGAATATCAGAACCAGAGCAATAATCTGCAGGAATATAAAGAAGACAAAAAGAGCATTCTTCGAAAATAATCTCAGCAAAAATCCCATTCAGATATATTGGCGTAAAAAGTTAAAATTATTTAATTAAGAAATTGAATTTATCCATATTCTTAAGGGCAATCCCTGTTCCGCGAACAACCGCTCTCAAAGGATCTTCTGCAACAAATACAGGAAGACCTGTCTTTTTGTGCAGTCTGTCCGCAAGACCTCTCAATAAGGCACCACCACCGGCAAGATAAATACCTGTTTTATAAATATCAGCAGCCAGTTCCGGAGGAGTAAGGGAAAGCGTTTCCATTACGGCATCTTCAATTCTGATGATTGATTTATCCAATGCTCGGGCAATCTCCTTATACCCTACCATGATTTCTTTTGGTTTACCTGTGATAAGGTCTCTACCCTGTACAGGAATATCTTCAATATCCACATCAAGATCTTCTACGGCAGAACCTACTTCAATTTTGATTCTTTCAGCCGTTCTTTCCCCGATATAAAGATTGTGGTGTGTTCTTAGGTAGTAAGCGATATCATTGGTAAATACATCTCCTGCAATTTTTACGGATTTATCACATACAATACCGCCCAGTGCCACTACAGCAATTTCCGTAGTACCACCACCTATATCGATGATCATATTTCCTTCAGGCTTCTGTACATCAATTCCAACCCCAATTGCCGCAGCCATTGGCTCGTAGATCAAACGTACTTCTTTAGCGTTTACTTTCTGGGCAGAATCTCTTACCGCTCTTTTTTCAACTTCAGTAATACCGGAAGGAATACAGATTACAATTCTCAGCGCCGGCTGAATAAATCTGCCTTTGATCCCGGGAATCTTTTTGATGAATTCCTTGATCATGTGTTCAGAAGCATGGAAATCTGCAATAACACCGTCTTTCAAAGGACGGATGGTCTTGATATCCTCATGAGTTTTTCCCTGCATATGCTTAGCCTGCTCACCGACCGCAATAGGCCTACCCGTAGAACGTTCAATTGCAACAATTGACGGCTGATCTATAACAATTTTATTATTATGGATGATAAGGGTATTGGCAGTACCAAGGTCTATCGCAATTTCTTGCGTAAACATATCAAATAAACTCATATTTTTCTTCTGATTTTAAGTTTACAAAGATATAAATTTAACACTACCAAAGAAATTTAACTTACCTATAATTTGGTTAAAATTTTATTAAAATTTGTAATCTTATACTAAGTTTTGATTTAATGTTTTACGGAGCCTGAGTTAAACTAAAATTAATGGGAGCAGTAAAGCTGAGTACAATTGAGAAAAAGGAAAAGCAAAATGGCAAAGAAAGCTAAGAAGGCCAATGAGCTTATTCCCAAATTTACAGCCTCTAAAACCAGCTTTCTTCGCCTTCTTAGCTTTTATCAGCCACAAAAACCACCCCTGCCACTATAGTTTTTCACGATAATTATCATATACATTATCAGAGGAAGATTAATTAAAAAAAACGTAAATTTGCGACTGCTTATGTTACAATATTCCAACATCCATCAGACATCGAATTTTGCTGTGCTTTCCATCAGCTACGAGAAGGCCGATGTAGAAACGAGAGGGAAATTTGCATTCTTTGATGAGAACATCAAAAGCTTTGTCAACCGGATCCACAGTGTGGATTTAGGAGATGCATTCGTGGTATCCACATGTAACAGAACCGAGATCTATACTACTTCGCCGAATTATCTGCTGGTGGCGGAAGAATACTGCAAAACCATCGGGGTACATCTTACGGATTTCCTTCAGTTTGCGAATATTCTTACCAAAGAAGAAGCTCTGACACATCTTTTCAGGGTAGCAGCCGGCCTTGAAAGCCAGATCATCGGGGATTTTGAGATCATCGGACAGATTAAAAAAGCATACAGCCGTTTTAAAAAAGAAAGACAGAATTCCAATCCGTATCTGGAAAGAGCAATCAATGCGGCAATTCAGATTTCAAAAAGAATAAAAAACGAAACCGGGATTTCCAACGGAGCCGCTTCTGTTTCTTATGCTGCCGTTCATTATATCCTGAACAGCCAGAAAAAAATCACTGAAAAGAACATTCTTCTTTTGGGCGTGGGCGAGATCGGACAAAATACGGTTGAAAACCTGGTGAAGCATGTGTATCAGCCGAAAATTAAAATTGCCAACAGAACCCAGGAGAAAGCTGAAAAGATTTCACAGAAATACAATATTCCTCATGTCGATTATTCTGATTTTGACCAGGAATTAAAAAATACAGATATTCTGATTGTCGCAACAGGGGCCAAACACCCTATCGTCAACAAGTCCCATTTCCCGAACGGAAAAGAAACGCTGGTCATCGACCTTTCCATTCCCCATAACGTTGAAAAGAATGTTACGGAAAATGAAAATGTAACCCTGATTGATGTGGATGAACTTTCAAGGCAGATCCAGGAGACCATCCAGCAGAGGGAAAAAGAAATTCCAAAAGCCGAAAAAATCATCAAAGAACTGATGAAAGAATTCCTGGAATGGGAGAAAAAAAGAAAACTGGCACCCAATATCCACCATTTCAAAGCCGTTCTGAAGAATATGGAACGTAATGAAATGCACAATTTTTACAGAAAAAATAAATACATAAACATCACGGACATGGAGCTTTCTGACAAAATGATCCAGAAAATCACCAACCGTTTTGCAAAATTTATCATCGATAATCCTTTAAAAGCCGAAGAAATTAGTAAATTAATGCACGAAATATTAGTTGAACAACCAAACAACGAATTCAATGAAAAGCATTAGAATCGGAACAAGAAGTTCCGCACTTGCACTTTGGCAGGCAAGGGAGGTTGCGAGGCACCTTCAAAACCGTAATTATTTAACAGAAATTGTTCCTATTGTATCTTCAGGGGATAAGAACCTGAATCAACCACTTTATTCTTTAGGGATCACCGGGGTTTTTACCAGAGATCTTGATGTGGCCTTGCTGAATGATGAGATTGATATTGCCGTACACTCTTTAAAAGATGTTCCCACACAGCTTCCTCAGGATATTGAGATCATTGCTTATCTTGAAAGGGATTTTCCGCAGGATGTTCTCATCAGGAAAGAATCTGCACAGAATAAAGAATTCCATGAGCTGAAGCTGGCTACCAGCAGCCTGAGAAGAAGGGCATTCTGGCTGAAAAATTATCCGAACGCTGAGTTTTCCGATATCCGTGGAAATATTCAGACGCGTCTTCAGAAACTGGAAGATGGGGATTTCGATGCTACCATTCTGTCTCTCGCAGGAATCAAAAGAATGAAAATGGACATTGATTATGAAATGCTTCCATTGATGATCCCAGCAGCTTCTCAGGGAGTTATTACAGTAGCCGGACATACCGGAAAACCGGAAATCAATGAGATCGTAAGCCAGATCAACCATAAGAAAACCCAGATCTGCGTAGAGATTGAAAGAAATTTCCTGAGCACACTGGAAGGCGGATGTACGGCCCCTATTGGAGCTTACGCCGAGATTATCGGGAACCAGATCCGTTTCAAAGCGGCCCTTTGTTCACTGGACGGCAAAAACTGTATTGCTACCGATGAGAACTTCGAATATAACGAGGAGGAGAATTTCGGAGAGAAATTTGCAAATATTGTTCTTGAAAACGGAGGCAGGGAGCTGATGAATGAAATTAAGAATTCGTATTAAAGATTCATTTAACATTTATTGTCATTTCAACATTAGGCAGGTTCATTAATTCCTGATGTTGATCAAATTTTCAGACGCAGAGGAACAATGAAAAAAATCTTTTTTTTATTTGCTTTTACTTTTTGTGTGTTTCTTGCAGAGGCACAGAAAAAGTTTGCGCTTCAGCTGTCTGATTCTGCTTTGAAATTAATTGACAGCAGCATTAAGTATGATCCCAACTATTTTGTAATTAAGTATCCTAACGGGGACGTCCCTGCCGACAAAGGAGTATGCACGGATGTCATCATCAGGGCTTACCGGAAAATGGGGATTGATCTGCAGAAAGAAGTTCATGAGGATATGACAAAAAACTTTTCAAAATATCCGAAAACCTGGGGTCTGAAAAAGCCTGACACCAATATTGATCACAGGAGGGTTCCGAACCTTGCCGTCTTTTTCTCAAAATTCGGGAAAGTGAAATCCATAGAAACCAATCCAACCTTGTATGTTCCGGGAGATATCGTCACCTGGATTTTACCGGGAAACCTTACGCACATCGGATTGGTTGTCAATAAAAAATCTGCCGACGGAAAAAGATTTATGATTGTACATAATATCGGAGGCGGACAGGTTATGGAAGACGTCCTGTTTAAATATACCATTACCGGTCATTATCAGTATCAGAAATAAGCTGTCACTATGAAAAACCTTCTCTATGCCTTATGGGTATTGATCTCATGCTATGCAAAAGCGCAAACCGGTGAATTTAAAATCATCAGCAAACCTGTTGATTATTCCCAGGAAAGAATTCGTTTAAGTTTAGAATATCTTAAAAGTCATTATAATATTGTACAGAACTCCCCGACTATTACACCTAAAATAATAGTCCTGCATTATACCGCAGGCGGAAATGTGGAAACGAATTACAAGTATTTTAATAAAACCCATCTGGAATCCGCCAGAGGTGTTTTAAAAAAGCAAAGCACACTGAATGTTTCCTCTCAGTTCATTGTAGACCGGGACGGCACTATTTACCAGCTGATGGAACCGGACAAATTCGCAAGACACACCATCGGGCTTAATTACTGTGCAATAGGCATTGAAAATATAGGAAGCAAAAAACAGCCACTCACAGAACAGCAGGTTGCAGCCAACGCCCAGCTGGTCCGGCATTTAAGTAAAAAGTACAATATTGAATATCTGATCGGGCATTCGGAATATGGAATATTCAGAGGTTCAAAACTCTGGAAGGAAACGGACCCGAATTACTTCACCGCGAAAGAAGATCCCGGAAAAGATTTCATGAGAAAAGTAAGACAGCTGGTGACTGATCTGCATTTAAAAGACAAACCTTAATCCAATGAAAATTCTATTTACCAAAATCTTAGACCCCGCATTACTTTCCAGAGAACTGGGACCGGGTATTTCGGCGGAATGTATTGAGGTGATCAGAACGGAGCCTGTAAGAACAGCAGCATTTGATTTAAAAAACTATTCCCTGATCTTTACGAGTGTAAATGGTGTAGATTCATTTTTTAAAAACCAATTTAAACCCAACGAAGATTTTACTGCAAAAAACTACAATAAAATATACTGCGTAGGCGAAAAGACAAAGCGAAGACTGAGAAAATACGGTTTCGGAACGTTCAAAGTGCTGAAAAATGCCGAGACGCTTTCCAGGTTTATCATCGGGAACTGCCAGCACGAACAGTTTCTTCACTTCTGCGGCAATCTGGCTATTGATGTTCTGGACAAAGCTCTGCCTTTACAAAACATCAGTTACAAAAAAATAACGGTGTACAAAACGGAAGAACTCTACCCTTCCGCACCTGAAAAATATCATGCCGCGGTCTTTTTTAGTCCAAGCGGAGTTCGTAGTTTTGCAAAACTCAATTCTTTAGAAGGAATGAAGATTTTTTCCATTGGTGAAACAACCTCTGGCGAACTGAGAAGGCACACGGCAACGGAGATCTTTACATCGGAAGAAAATAATCTGGCTTCTATTTTTGGATTGATTAAAAAGGAACTTTAAGCCGGAATTGTATCCGGCAAGAATAATGACTGCCGGAAACGGCTGTATTAGTAAATAAATTATGATTAAAAACGACTTATATTTAAAAGCACTCCGCGGAGAAACGGTAGAAAGACCGCCGGTATGGATGATGAGACAGGCCGGAAGATATCTGCCGGAATTTATTGCACTTCGCGATAAATACGATTTCTTCACAAGATGCCAGACTCCGGAACTGGCTTCCGAAATTACCGTACAGCCTATCCGTAGATTTCCGTTGGATGCAGCCATCTTATTTTCTGACATTCTGGTAGTTCCCCAGGCCATGGGAATTGATTTCAAAATGAAGGAAAACGTTGGTCCATGGCTGGATAATCCTATCAGAACGATGGAGCAGGTTCAGAATGTTGCCGTTCCTGATGTGGATGATACTTTAGGGTATGTTTTTGATGCTATTGAACTTACATTACTTAAATTAGATAACGAAATTCCGTTGATCGGTTTTGCCGGTTCCCCATGGACGATTCTTTGCTACTGCGTGGAAGGAAAAGGAAGTAAGGCTTTTGATATTGCTAAATCTTTCTGTTTCCAGCAGCCTGAGGCAGCTCATTTACTGCTTCAGAAGATCACGGATACTACCATTGCCTACCTGAAAAGAAAAGTGGAAAAAGGCGTGTCTGCCGTTCAGGTTTTCGATTCCTGGGGAGGAATGCTTTCTCCGACGGACTATCAGGAATTCTCTTGGCAGTATATCAACCAGATCGTTGAAGCATTAAGCCCTCTGACGCACGTTGTGGTATTCGGGAAAGGATGCTGGTTTGCCCTTGAAGATATGACGATGTCCAAAGCTTCTGCCTTAGGTGTTGACTGGACCATTACTCCGGAATTTGCCAGAACATTAACGAACCATACGATGACGCTTCAGGGGAATTTTGACCCTGCAAGGTTGCATTCGAGCCCGGAAACCATTAAAAAGATGGTGACTGAGATGATCAACCGTTTTGGAAAGGACAGATATATCGCTAATCTTGGACACGGAATTCTACCGAATATTCCTGTTGAAAATGCAGAAGCATTTATCAGGGCTGTTGTGGATTGGAAACCGAATAACTAGTTTTTTAACTACAAAAGGAGCAAAAATTTTAACACTTTAGTTATTTGAAGTTTACATACTTTGTGAAGAAGAAGAGCACATAAGTTTTTGAAAATCTAAGATTTTTGTGAAACAAACAGGTATAAATTCAAACCTCTCAGGTCTTTGAAATCTATGAGATTTAGATAGAAATATGATTAAGGATAGTAATCAAAAAACAAAAGCCCTTTCAGACATTTGAAAGGGCTTTTTCTATGAGAAAAAATTAGTAATTAATTAATTTCGGTAATGAAAGATTCTTTCGGTTTTCTCACTTTTGTAAGATTCACCAGCCAGTCATTTGAAGCATCTCTGTACCCGATTGGCAGCAATACAACGCTTTTCAAACCTTTTTCTTTCAGGTTTAAAATTTCATCTACGGCTTCAGGGGTGAAACCTTCCATGGGAGTAGAATCCACGCCTTCAAAAGCTGCCGCAATAATCGCTGCGCTGAAAGAAATATAAGCCTGTTTAGCTGCGTGAATAAAGTTTTCTTCGGCAGATCTTTGCGGATAGGTACTTAGCAGCATCTGTCTGTAGTTTTCCCATCCTTCATTCTCAAAACCTCTGATCTCGTTCGTAAGATCAAACATCTTGTTGATTCTTTCTTCCGTATAATTATCCCAGGCTGCAAATACCAAAAGATGCGAACAATCGGTAATCTGCGGCTGATTCCAGGCATTCGGTCTGATCTGCTCTTTTACTTCCTGATTGGTAACCACGATGATTTCAAAAGGCTGAAGCCCGCTGGAGGTAGGGGCAAGTCTTGCCGCTTCCAATATTTTATCCACTTTTTCCTGTGGTACTTTCTGACCGTTCATTGCCTTGGTTGCAAATCTCCAGTTCAGTTTTTCAATTAATTCCATAAATTTAAATTTAGACTGAACAAAATTACTTCAAGAACACAGACTCCTGATCACGAAAATTGCTATTTCAAAGATTGGCAGAATCTATTATTTATAATCATTTTAAATAATGAGTTTTACATAATAAAAAAGCCTTCGGATTGAAGGCTTTGAGGATTAGTCTTTTATCATTTTTTTACGGATGACTTCCTTTTTGTTGTCTATCAGGATTACATAATTTCCTTTTGGCAAGTCGGAAAGGTCATAACCTTGCTGATGTCCTGTGAAACGCTTAACCTGTCTTCCCGACATATCAAGGACTGTAACACTGGAATCAGTTTTCAGCTGATCTGAATCGATGTACAGATTATCTTTTACAGGATTGGGATAAACCTTCATTCTGTGTGCAGAAGAAACCTCCGCTGTGCCCAGTACCCCTGACGTAATAGAAACATCATCCACTACTACTCCATATGAGTAATCTCCCAAGTCATCATATACAAACCTCAGCTGAAAGTTAGCATTAGCGTAAGGAGCAAGATTAATACTGCTTGCCTGGCTATATCCCGTAACGATATAGGAAAATGTATTGAAATCAAGAGTCCACGTCCCGGACGCTCCCGAAGTACTAAATACCTGTACCCAGGATGTCCCGTTAAAAACCTCCACTTTTAATGTAGAATTAAGATTATCAATCCGATTGGCATATTTAAATGCCAGTCTGGGATTGACAACTCCCGAGAGATTGATAACAGGCGATACGAGTCTCGCATTGGTGTTTATGCCATTCGGGCCTGCGTCGTCGTCATCAAAAAAAGCGGCGCCACTGGGAAAGGAGGCAAAACCATTGCTGGTCCCAACGCCCCAGTTGAATGCAGTATCCGGATTATTGACCGTCCAACCTGCCGGTATACTTCCTCCATTGAAATTCTCGGAAAATATCTGTGCATTATATATTCCACAAGCCAATAATAAGAATAGTAACTGTTTTTTCATGATATATTTTTATTAGTTTTTGCAAAATTAATTATTAATATCCATCAAAAAACACTATTTAACATAATATTTTGTTTGAATCCAAATTCCTGAAATCCATTCTTTCTCAAAATATTTTTCCTCCTGTAAAAAAATATATTTATATTTGATTACCAACACATTAAAACAATCATTATGAAAAAATTAAACAAAGAGAAAATGAAATCCATTCTGGCCGGAGGAGAAATCTGCCTTGAATGTGCCATTGGATATTACCCGGTTATTATCGACGGAAGATGCCATTGTATTCCGTGGGAATAGAGACAAAATAAAACAACAGCTGATTGATTCAGCTGCTGTTTTGTTATCTTTTTATCCAGTCAATATTTCTTCCTTCATTTTATATCGTTTTGAAATTATTAAAAAATCTGTCTCAGTTGTAGGATGGATTTTTTTGTTTTTCGAAAATATTCATGCCTGTAATATTCATGTCATATGCTGCATTTTTGCCAACAGCCCGTGTATGTATAAGTTTGCCCAGAAAGCTTATACAAGATCATATACTATTACATATGTAAGGCTTCAACAATACATTTACAATTCATAATATAAAAATTTCCAGATATGATAGGTTAACATCCCAATATATAATTTTTAACACACAAACATGAAAAAAATCTTTTTATTTACTATCCTGTTTTCAGGTATAGTGCAAAGTCAGATTGGAATCAATACAAAGGATCCTTCTGCCACTCTGGACGTTCAAATCACTCCCAACCGAACTCTAGCAGAAGGAATTATTTCGCCAAAATTATCAGGAGAAGAGCTGAAATTGAAAAATGGCAGCTACGGCAATGATCAAAACGGCGCGATTGTATATGTAACATCCATACCTAATGTTCCGGAAAACAAAACCATCAATGTTACTAAACCAGGCTATTACTATTATGATTCTGTTGTGGAAAAATGGATTTCTATGCAGGGTGTAACAGGAACTACAGCTTACGCTGCTTCTGAATCTGTAAAGCTTAATGGAAGCTCTTTCGAAAGAAGCGAATTAACAGGTGATATCACTGCTATGCAGAACAGTAATATTACTTCTGTAAAAGCTCTGCAAGGCACTGCTGTTTCCGCTAAAAAGCCCGTAAGCGGCCAAAAACTTTCTTACAATCAAGCCTGCTCATGCTGGGAACCTTATACCCCACTTGCACAAGATACTTTTCTGGTGGAAAGAATCCCTATTGTCCCTCCGAATATAGGAGACTTTTCTAATTTTTCCAATTCAACCTACAATACTTATAATACAAGATGGTATTTACAGTCCAAGAAGAACAGAAACTATATTTCAGACAGACAAGCCACTGTAGTAGAGATTGAGTATGAATTTGAGGGGACCATTGCTCAGAGCAGGAATTTATATGATAATTATAAGATAAGTGCTATAACTGTTGAAAAAAATTCGAGTGACAACAGCACGAACACCATTTCAGGAATTACTATGAATTATTACTTAAATCAGTATAATAAGCTCGTTGTAAAATTAAGTTTTACCAAGACCGGCCACAACCATGGAAGTCCTGCTGACTGGACGCATACACATTTCGCAAATATTTTCTTTATAAAAAATTAATCATGAAAGCACTATATATCGCGACATTATTGCTGTTTAATACAGCATACAGCCAATTAGGAATCTACACGGAATCACCAAAAGCGACCCTTGATATCCACCCGCACCCAAATCTTATTATCGCGGAGGGACTTATTGCTCCCAGACTATCAGGAGAAGACTTAAAAGCCAGAGATTTACTTTATAACAGCGCAAAAAACGGGGCTTTTGTATATGTAACTTCAAAACCAAACCTGCCGGAAGGAAAAACTGTAGATATAACCTCTCCGGGATACTACTATTATGATGCAAATGCAGGTAAATGGATTTCTATGAAAGGAGGAACAAGTAACGTCACCTATACTGGCTCCGCTTCTATAGCCCTTACCGGGAATTCTTTTGAAAGAAGTGCTCTTACAGGAGATGCAACAGCGAACCAAAATTCAAATAACCTCCGTGTTACCGCATTACAAGGAACTCCGTTATCCAACACTCCTCCATTATCAGGTCAGATATTGGAATATGACGGAACGCAATGGAAATCGGTTCCCAAACAGCCTGGTGTATTAATGTATGCGACCGTACTAACGCTCCCTCCAAACAGATATGTTAGCAGTACAGAATCGGGAGTTTCGGACTTTACGAATCATCAGGTTGCCACCTATGATTTTGGCGGATGGCAGGTCGTATCCAAGGAATCAATAAATTATAATACAACCAATCTTACTCCTGCACAATTAAAAGTAACGTATGAATATCAGGGGACAGCCTTTAATCTTAACAAAGTTTCAGTGTTTATTACCCCTAGTACTAATAATGTCTCCGCTTGGTCAAACGTTTTCTCAATTGTTTATTACCCTTTATCAAACATCACTGTTGGCGGAAATCTAAAAACAAGATTAACCGTCATCTATTCAAGAATAGACAGCTTCAACACCGGATGGAAAGAACCTATGAAAGCTAATTTATTGATTACAAATTACAACTAAAAAGATGAAATATATATTAACGCTAAGTATCACTTTACTATTAAGTAAAAATGCTTTCTGCCAGTTAGGAATAGGCACGTCAAACCCAGAGGGAACTCTTCATATAGAAAAAAATGTAAATACTGATATACCGGATGGAATTATTGCTCCAAGATTATCAGGGGACGACCTGAAGATAAGAGATTCTAAGTATACCGGCACCCAAAATGCCGCTATTGTTTATGTCACCTCAAAAACAACTATCCCTGAAGCTAAAACCATTGATGTAACCTCTCCGGGATATTATTACTATGATTCAAATTCAGCTAAATGGATTTCCATGAAAGGAGCAACAAATAATGTGGCATATACAGGCTCCTCTTCTGTAATCCTTAACGGAAATTCTTTTGAAAGAAGTGCTCTTACAGGAGATGCAACAACCAGCCAAAACTCTAACAGCACCCGTGTTACCGCATTACAGGGAACTCCGCTATCAAGCACACCTCCGTCATCAGGGCAGATGTTGGAATATGACGGAACCCAATGGAAACCTACAAATAATCCTTATACCAATATTAAAAAACTATACAGAGGACAAATGATTATTCCTCCCCACAGTACTGTTGCCGACTGGACTGGTTTCTCAAACACTAGTGCCGATTTCAGAAGCAACAACTGGTATATTGAAAGTAAAAAAAGCATTGGCTCCACATCAAGTTCACCTGCAAAAATGGAAATTGTTTATGAATATCAGGGTACAGCTTTCAGTCTAGACAATGTAACGGTACAGCTTGTTGCTCAAAATCTTCCGGATGAGCCCTACAATGTCAGCCGCAGCTTTACCCCTATTGATACCTTTAGCGTTACTTTTAATGAAATCTGGACTCATACCAATGGAAAAACCCGCATCAGGGTTATTGTTGCACGGACAGACATGTATCAGATTCCTGTTAACACAGATGGTAGTAATGCCACCGACTGGGCAGGAATATTCAGACTGAATATTTTAGTGATGAACTTTTAAATTAATACTTCAACTATTTTTAATTCCAAAACAATAAGAAAAATATTCCATTTTAGGACATTCTCAAATTATTACAAATTTTATCAAAAAAAGCAGCTGAATAGCTGCTTTTTTATTCAAATAAATGCCATATTTATCAGCTCAACATTCGCTGTGCTTTCTTAACTCCTTCAATCAAAATATCGATTTCCTCAAAAGTATTATACACCGCAAAACTGGCTCTTACCGTTCCGGCTATATTGAAGAAGTCCATGATAGGTTGTGTACAATGGTGCCCCGTTCTTACGGCAATGCCCATTTTATCAAGGATCATCCCTACATCAGATGCAATTCCTATCCCTTCCAGATTAAAGGAAACTACTCCCGTTCTCTTTGCTTTTTCACCATAAATCTTTATACCATCCAGCTCCAGCAGTTTTTTCTGGGCATACTCCAGCAATGCATTTTCATGATTCTGAATGTTTTGCCTTCCCACACTATTCATAAAATCAACGGCAGCACCCAAAGCAATATTTCCTCCCACATTTGGTGTTCCGGCTTCATATTTAAAAGGAAGTCCTGCATAAGTAGTCCCGTCAAAAGAACACGTAGCAATCATTTCCCCGCCTCCGTGGAATGGCGGAAGCTCTTCCAGAATCTCCTGCTTTCCATATAAAATTCCGGTACCCATCGGGGCATACATTTTGTGACCGGAAAACACAAAGAAATCACAATCCATCTTCTGCACATCAATCTCAAAGTGAGGCGCAGACTGAGCTCCATCGATTACGACATAAGCACCTGATTTCTGTCTTGTCTTAGCAATAATCTCATCAATAGGATTGACAATTCCCAACGCATTGGAAACCTGGTTGACAGAAACCACCTTGGTTTTTTCACTTAAAAATTCATCCAGATAATTCAGCTGAAGAATACCATTTTCATCCATCGGGATTACTCTGAGCTTCGCTCCGGTTCTTTCACACAGCAGCTGCCATGGAACAATATTGGAATGATGCTCCAGATAGGAAATGATAATCTCATCGTCCTTTTTAAGCTTCTGCGTTAAAATATAGGAGATGAGGTTCAGGCCTTCTGTAGTTCCTTTGGTAAAAATAACTTCAAAATCATGCCTGGCGTTGATGAATTTCTGGATTTTTCTTCTCGAAAGCTCCATTTCTTCTGTAGCTAGCTGGCTTAATGTATGGATTCCTCTATGAACATTAGCATTAAGCTGGGTGTAATATTCATTCCAGATCTTCAAAACAGAATCCGGTTTCTGGGATGTGGCTGCATTATCTAGGTAAACCAGAGGTTTACCATTCACTTCTCTGTTTAATATCGTAAACTGACTTCTTATTTCCTGAATGTCAAACATTTATTAAAATTTTAAATTAGATGGCTCTTATTTAGAACACTTCAAATTTACGGCTTTTTTCTGAGATAGGGTTTTGAAATGGCGAAAAGGCAAAATCGCGAAAAGGCGAAAAGGCTGAAGGGCTAATAAGCAAATTTGCAATTTTACCTTTTAGTAACAAATAAAAAACCCGCCAATAAATTGACAGGTTTTATATAGATTGTTGAGTAAGCAAATATTATTCTGCTGCTGCCTCTGCTTCAGGAGCTGCTCCTTCTGCTGCAACTTCTTCTTCTTCATCATCTTCAGCTGCTGCTGCACCACCTTTCATTGCATTTCTAGACATCTTAACAGCTACTACCACTGCATTGTCAGGGTGAACGAAAGAATATCCTTCAGTTTTGATGCTTCCTACATAAAGCTTGTTACCGATTCTTAACGGAGTAACGTCAACAACGATCTCATCCGGTAAGTTTGCAGGAATAGCTTTCACTTTTAATTTTCTGAAAGACTGACGTAAAACACCACCAGCCACAACACCTTTGGAACGTCCAGTAATTCTTACAGGAACTTCCATAACTACCGGCTTATCGTCAGATAACTGATAGAAGTCTACGTGTAAAATTTTGTCCGTAATCGGGTGGAACTGAATATCCTGAAGAACAGCAGGAATTGTTTTCCCATCTAGCTCAATAGATACCGTGTGTGCTTCAGGAGTGTATACCAATCCTTTGAAAGCTCTCTCTTCTGCAGAGAAGTTCAAAGGGGCTTCACCTCCATAAACAACACAAGGAACTAATTCAGCATCACGTAAAGCTTTTGTCGACTTTTTGCCCACGCTTTCTCTTTTTGTACCTTGAATTGTAATAGATTTCATTTATAAAAAATTTAAAAAATTGTTCTGTTTTAATTTTGCAATTTGCTAAAAATCAATTAAATAACAAATTTACTGCTAATTGATTGATGTTCATGAACCATCTTCATCACGTCTGCAAATAATGGGGCGCAAGATAGCACTTTTATTTTAGATGACAAATTATTTTTAACAGGAATTGAGTCAGTTACAATAACTTCCAGTAATTTGGAGTTCTCAATATTATCGTAAGCTTTACCTGAAAGCACTCCGTGAGTCGCCATTGCTCTTACGGATTTTGCTCCTTTTTCTATCAGGATTTCTGCAGCTTTGCAAAGAGTACCCGCCGTATCGATCATATCATCGATAAGGATTACATTTTTGCCTACCACATCACCAATAAGGAACATTTCCTCTACTACATTTGCCTTTTTTCTTTCTTTATAGGCGATTACTACTTCAGCACCTAAATGTCCGGCATAGTTTTTCGCTCTTTTTGCACCTCCCATATCCGGGGAAGCAATCGTAAGGTTATCTAAGTTCAGAGATTTGATATGGTCTACGAAAATAGTAGAAGCATACAGATGATCTACAGGAATTTCGAAGAACCCCTGAATCTGGTCAGCGTGAAGATCCATCGTCATTATCCTTGTTGCCCCTGCAGCAGTTAACAGATTAGCAACCAGTTTTGCACCTATCGGAGCTCTCGGTTTGTCTTTTCTATCCTGTCTTGCAAGTCCGAAATAAGGAATTACAACAGTAATGCTTTTTGCGGAAGCTCTTTTCGCTGCATCAATCATCAATAGAAGTTCTAAAAGATTGTCTGCTGGCGGGAAGGTAGATCCAATCAGGAAAACCCTTCCTCCTCTGACGGATTCATCCAGAACAGGCTCAAATTCACCGTCGCTGAACTCCTGAAAGTTGATTTTTCCTAACTCTTTCCCATAATGCTGGGCAATTTTTTCTGCCAGGTCCCTGCTGGTTCTTGTACAGAATAGATAACTTAACTGGTCGGCCATTTTTACTTTTTAAAGATTTTGCAAATTTAAAAAAAAACCACAAGAATTACTCCTGTGGTTTCTAAGTTTTTAATTTCTGTATCATTAAGGGAATTTTATCCCTGAATATTTATTAGGATCTACCTGTGGTAAACTAGACCTGTAGGTGGCATTAATGGATTTTATAAATTCATTGGCAATAACGGCATAGCCTCTTCCTGTAAGGTGAACGCCATCTAAAGAGAAAGCACCTCCTGTTACAAATTTAGCAGTATACCTTACCCCGTCATAGGAAATTCCTGACTGGGCACTCAATTCGGTCATTTTCTTATTGGCATCTACAAAAGCATATCCTTTTGCGGTAGCCGCCGCCTGGATCGTTACGTTATAAGCAGCAATTGCGGTATTGATTTCTGTAACCTCAGTTGCGGTCAATATATATTTATCTGCAAACGGATAAGCAACTCCTCTTGCTCCGAGGGATGCAGGAACTCCAGGAGGAAGGGTTTCCAGTTTCCCGATTTCCGCTTTGGTGGTTAATGGAACAAGATCTCCTGTTTTTGCCTGTCTTGCCTGTCCGTAAGTAGCTCCAAGATAAGCTGCCAAAGCCATAAGCGTAGGATTTCCTGAAGCTGTAGCCGCTGCAGTTATCTGTGCGCTTAATGATGGCAGGTTTTCATCTTTGATCAGGAGAGGATTCGCCTCAGTTTTGGAAAGCGGCTTAATTCTGTCGCCAGCTCCCAATGCGGTCAGTATTTGACTTAACGGCCCATAAAGCTGAGCATTTAATGCATCAATGGTTGCGTTTCCAGCCGTTACATTTCCACTTCCCAATACGGATGCCGTTAAAGGATTAACAGGAATTGTTGTTAAAGCAGGAATTGTTGTCACACTTGGAATATTTGCGATCACACCTTTTGCATTGGTGGTTGCAATTTCATTAATCAGTGCATTATAATACCCGTTAAACTGAGCAGGTGGCGTTAAAGTTTCAGCAGAGCTGTCTGCACCCGCCAGAGCATATAACAGAGCATCATTGTTTCCAATCCATAGGGAGAAGAAAGTAGGATTCTGCTTTTTAAAGTCTTTGATAACAGAGGTAGTTGGTTCTGAAGCAAATCTCACGAAATAAGGGTTAGCTGTTTTTGCAGCAACATTCAGTACGTTTCCGTAACCGTCTGCCAATAAGTGAGCCACTTTTGCCCCCGGAACTCCAAGGTTATTGAAAGGACCTGTTAACACAGTATTGGTTAAAGTGGTCGCAGTATTATTATTGGCATTTTTCAGATCCGGTGCCCCGTCAATAAAACTATTGATATAGAGTTTGGTATTGGCAATCTGAACCGGTCCCACAAGGGTATTCAGGATCAATCCTCCGTTGTTGTCTGCCATCAGTGGCTGTTTGAAGTCTCCCCCACCCACTAATCTCATCTGCTGGGCAATCATGGAAGGATAAGACTCATTCTGTCCGTCAATATAAAGCGCACCGTCTCTGTATCCTGAAGTAAGTGAATTTCCAAGAGAAACATACTTCGTAAAGTCTGCATCTCCTTTGGTCACCTGGATATCTTTTACATCAGTATCGAAATCATTTTCACAACTTGTTGTAAAAAGAAGTGCGGAAACGGCAAGTGTAGATATTATAATTTTTTTCATAGTCTTTCAATTAAAAAGGGTTGTAAGATAAACCTAGACCAAAGTAGAATGCTTTAGCTTTTGCCTGTCCGTTAAATCCAAGAGCTGCATTTTTAACATCTCTGGCCTGAGGCATTGCATATCCTCCTGCGATATCCACTCCAAACTGCTTTAGTTTGAAACCTAAACCTCCGGTAATAACATAGGTATTGAATGAAGGGGTTTCCGGAATAAAGTTTTCATCAGTATAAGGAGATTCATCATAGTAAGCTCCCAGACGTCCAAAGATCATATCTGTGAATGCATATTGGGTACCCAATCTGAATGTTTTGGCATTTCTGAAGTTTTTAGGAGCCACCAGCACGGTAGGATCTGCCTGATTCCCAACCGGGGCGTTAGCAAAATCAAGAGTCAGCTTGCTGTATCTTTCCCATCCGTGATAGTTGAAGTCAGCTGAAATTAACCATTTCGGGGTTACTTTATAGGTTAAACCGATGGTGTACTCCTCCACCAAAGGAAGCGTTGCTGTAAATTTGTCCTGTCCTGTACTTGGGTCAAGTCCTAACAGAGGATAGATAGAAGCCGAAGGGAACTTGAATGTAGCGGTTCCTTTTTTAGCCTTCATATCAATAGGGGAACGGTATGCTATACTCACGTCTACTTTTGGATCCGGTCTGAAATAGAACCCGAATCCATATCCGCTTCCGCTTGCTTTTTCGTCATTGATATTTAATTCTCCGCCGAACTGCGTTACAGCTTTATCCCAGTCTACTTTCCCTTTTGCGTAAATGTAGCTTGCTCCAAATGATACCCAGGGAGCCAGTTTTACAGAAACCATCGGCTGAAAATAAAAGCTCTTAAGCTCCAGCTTCTGCACCATTTCTTTCCCCTCCCAGTCATTTGGCCATTGGATTGTACTTCCGAAAGGCGTAGTAAAACTGAAACCAACGGATAAATTTTCTATCGGTTTATAGGCAACTGCAGCATACAGCGGAGTACCAATAGGATTATCTGTTTCCGTACTCTGCAGCGTATTCAGGTTTTGAAAAGTAACTTTATTACTTGCCCCGAATCCTCCTGCCACTATACTCAGTTTTGAAGGAATGAATGACATACCCGCCGGGTTAAAGAATGCCACACTCGCATCTTCGGCATGAGCACTAGTATGTGCCATGGCCAATTGTTTCACTCCCTGCAGAGATACCCTGAAGCCTCCTGCGTAAGATAAAACACCCGCCAATAAAGCAGTTGATACTAATATTTTTTTCATAGACTGTTTATTATATAACCCAAATATAAAATTATTTTGAATACATCTGTTAATCTTTCTTAATATTTTAAACAATATCATAAAAGAAAATTATGTTTAAAATAACAGTTTAGCCATCCTTTTTGCTAAACATATCTGAGATAGTAACTTAAGAACTTTTATGATATCTCGCATAATTCACGTTTAATGTTAAACAACAGCGATATTGAATATTTAGGTATTTTAGAATTGCATAAAGATAAATTTACATAAATTTGCAAGATTATAAAAAATAGTTATATGAGTTGTGGATGCAAAACATCCGGCGATTCTGCACATTCCTGCGGACCTAAAAAAACCGCGAATGGCTGTGAAAATGTAAATACCTGCGGTAATAGTTATAAATTAAGTGTTTTCGACTGGCTTTCCAACATCAACAATCCATCTTCAAACAGGTGTGATTTTGTGGAAGTTAGATTTAAAAATGACAGAAAATCGTTTTATAAAAATGTAAACAATATTCCTTTACATATAGGTAGCGTAGTAACAGTAGAATCAAGCCCGGGGCACGATGTAGGCGTAGTAAGCCTCACCGGAGAATTAGTAAAGATTCAGATGAAAAAGAAAAAAGCTTCTGAAGAATCGGTACTCAAAATATACAGGCAGGCGAACCAGAAAGACCTTGAAGTCTGGCAGGAAGCCCGGAAAAAGGAAGACGGCGTAAAGCTGGAAGCAAGAAAAATTGCCCATAGAATAGGTCTTGAAATGAAGGTCACTGATGTAGAATATCAGGGAGATTCTTCAAAGATCACTTTTTATTATACCGCTGATAACCGCGTAGATTTCAGACAGCTGATTAAAGAATACGCCGGTGCTTTCAGAACCAAAATAGACATGAAGCAGATTGGTTTCAGACAGGAAGCAGCCAAAGTAGGCGGTATAGGATCATGCGGAAGAGAGCTCTGCTGTTCCACATGGCTTACGGATTTCAGATCTGTAAATACCAATGTGGCCAGATACCAGCAGCTTAGTATCAACCCGCAAAAGCTTGCCGGACAATGCGGTAAGCTGAAATGCTGTCTTAATTACGAATTAGACAGCTATCTTGATGCACTGAGCAACTTCCCTTCCTCATCTACCACCCTTGATACCGAAAAAGGAAGAGCATTCTGTATTAAAATAGACGTTTTCAAAAAGAAAATGTGGTTTGCGTATGTAGACAGTTCTATGGCATGGTATGATTTTGATATTGAGCTTGTTAAAAAATTAATCTCAAAAAACAAAAGAGGTGAAAAAATTCTTCCTTTGGAGGAACTCAAGCAGCCTGAATCCTCACTTCAGACCATAGACCTGATCCAGGAAAACAACGTGGACCGATTCGAAAAGAAGAACAGGGGCAATAACAGGAACAGAAATCAGAATCAAAACAGATCCAACAACGGGCAGGGACAACAGGGGCAAGGGCCAAAGAAAAACAGACCCGAAAGATCTGAGCGTCCGGAAAGACAGGACAGACAGGAAAACCCTAATGCCAACTCCGGGAACCAGCAGAGACCGCAACAAAAACAACAGCCTAAGCCGCAGCCAAAAGCACAAACGGAAAAAGCTGATGCGTCTTCAGATCCTGAGAAAAAACAGCACAATCCGAACAAGAAAAATTTTAAAAAGAAATACCCTCCAAAAAAAGATAAAAATGCGTAAAATTTTAGGATTATTATCTCTTATCCTTTTCTTCAGCTGCCAGTCTTCTTCGGAAGAACATGTCATTATGAATTCCGTTAATAATAAATGGAATAAGAAAAGTGAGCAAAAATTTAATCTTGAAGTTTCAGATCCGCAGAATCCTAAAAATATTATATTTGTTGTAAGAAATAACAACTCTTATCCTTACAGCAATATAAGGTTTATTGTAAATTTCACCAATCTCCAGAACAAAAAGAAGGAAACAGATACCCTGAATTATGTACTGGCAAAACCAAACGGCGAATGGCTTGGTACAGGTTTTGGTGAAACGAAGGAAGCATTATTTCAGTATAAAATGAACTATAAATTTCCGGCTAAGGGAAAGTATGAAATCGGCCTTATCCAGGCTATGAGAAATGACAACCTTCCGGGAATTGAAGACGTTGGAGTAAAACTAGAAACGGCTAAACCGTAACCATCAATGGAAGACAACAGACAAAACGCAGGAAACAAGGGAAAAACCTTCCCTCTTCCGCCCAAAAAAAAGAATACCTCCTGGAAAAAATGGGTTAGATTTATTTGGATCGGGCTCATTGCAGTCGTTTTAGGTATTTCAGGACTTTTCTTTGCCGTTTCCCAGGGCTTTCTTGGAGAAATGCCTGATGTAAAGGAACTGGAAAACCCTGATATCTATGTGGCTTCTGAAATCATTTCATCGGACGGTGTTTTGCTTGGAAAGTTTGAAAAAGAAAAGACCCAGCCTATTACGTACAAACAGCTGCCACCTTATCTTATCTATGCTTTACAGGCCAAAGAAGATGAGCGTTTTAAAGAACATTCCGGGATTGATTTAAAATCTATCCTGAGAGCCGTACGTTATGGTGGAGACCGTGGCGGGGGTTCTACAATCACTCAGCAGCTGGCGAAGTTATTGTTCACCAAAGAGCCTTCTAAAAATCCTATCAAAAGGGTCATCCAGAAGTTAAAAGAATGGTCCGTTGCCGTAAGCCTTGAAAAAAGATATACGAAAGAGGAAATCATTACCTTATATTTCAATAAGTTTGACTTTACCTATAACGCGAATGGTATTGAAATGGCTTCCAAGATCTATTTCAATAAAACAACGTCCGAACTTACCCTTCCAGAAGCTGCAGTTTTTGTAGCGATGCTGGAAGCTCCGATTGCGAACAACCCAATGAGAAATCCGGAACGTTCCAAGAGAAGAAGAGATGTGGTTCTGCAGCAGATGTTTGAAACCGGATATATAGACCAGGCAACATATGATAAAGCAATCGCTACCGCCGTTGAGGTAGATTATCATCCTATCAAAAATATCAATGACGACTACTCTGCCTATTATAAATTCTATCTAAGAAAGGAAATCGACAAGTATCTTGAAGGCTACGAAAAAGAAACCGGCAAGAAGCTTAATTTATACAAAGACGGTTTAAAAATATATGTAACCCTTGATTCCAAAATGCAGAAATATGCCGAGCAGTCTATCAAGGAACATTTAACTGATCTTCAGAAAAGATTCGATGCTGAGCAGAGAGGCAGAAAAAACAGACCTTTTTACTACCTGACAGATAAGCAGGTGACGAGTGTAATGACCCAGGCCATGAAGAGAACCGGCCGTTACAAACAACTGAAAGCTGCCGGAGTTTCCGAAGATTCTATTTTACTGGAATTCCACAAACCTATCAAAACTTCACGTTTCACATGGGCTGGAGAAGAAGAGGTTGAAATGTCTCCCTGGGACTCCATCAGATATCACAAACAGATTGCCCAGGCAGGTTTGATGTCTATGGTTCCCGGAAGCGGCGAGATCAAGGCATGGGTAGGTGGTATAGACTGGCAGCATTTCCAGTATGACCACATCAAGCAAGGAAAAAGACAGGTAGGATCTACCTTTAAGCCTTTCGTATATGCTACAGCTATTATGAAACTGGGGATGACACCATGTTCAACGGTTTCCAACGGAACTTATGACCACAAAGGATGGCATGTTCCCGGAAGAGGGGGAATGCTTACGTTAAAAGATGCATTGGCCCACTCTCAAAACCCGGTGGCGGCACGTCTTATTGAAATGACGGGTGTAGATGCCGTTATCCAGACCGCAAGAGACTTAGGGGTGACGGAAGATATCCCAAGAAACAATACCATTGCCTTAGGTTCATCAGATATTACCATTTATGAAATGCTTGGGGCCTACAGTACTTTCGCCAATTACGGAAACTACAACAAACCGGAAATGATCTGGAGGATTGAAGATGCCAACGGAAGGGTGATCAAGGAAGTGAATGTAGAACCTAAAGAAGTGATGAACCCAATGTATGCCTACACCATGATTGAGCTGATGAAAGGAGTAACCCAATATGGTACTGCTTCCGGTGAATTGGGAAGAAGAGGCATCTCAAAAGGTGTGGAAATTGCTGCTAAAACAGGTACTACACAGAACAACTCCGATGGTTGGTTTATGGGAATCACTCCAAAACTGGCAACAGGAGCCTGGGTAGGCTGGGAAGACAGAGCTACTCACTTCTTCGGAACCGGTGAAGGTCAGGGGGCGAAAATGGCACTTCCAATCTGGGCCATCTTCATGAAAAAAGTCTGGGCAGATAAATCTCTGGGAATTACGCCTGATGATAAATTCACAAGACCATCTGACTGGAAAGACGGATGTTCCAATCTTAAAGGTTTAGGTGAAGGCTATGGAGATGACGGAGGACTTCAGACCATTGACGAGATCAAAAACCCAAGACCAGTAGATCCTACACCTAAAAATAATACAGACAAAAAAGAGGAAAATATCAATGACAATCTCCACTCTACGGATGAGGTAGATTTCAATAAATAAATTCTCTTTTAGCAATACATAAGACCTTTCATGAATTTGAAGGGTCTTTTCTTTTATAATGAGTACCTTTGAAGTATGAATATTGAACAGATCAGACAGCCTTTTACCGATATATTTCCGGGCGACCTTTCAAACAACCCGATGCAGCGAAATACCCCGAAAGTTTTGTTTTCCACAACAAAGCCTGCAGGTTTTGATGCTCCGCAGCTGATTGCTTTTAACGAAACTTTATCTGAAGAAATCGGTCTGGGACAATATGAAGAACAGGACCTTGATTTTCTCGTTGGAAACCATCTTCCGGAAAATGTAAAAACCTATGCCACCGCGTATGCAGGGCATCAGTTTGGAAACTGGGCAGGACAGCTTGGAGACGGAAGGGCCATACTGGCGGGAGAAATCATTAATAAGGAAGGAAGAAAAACAGAAATCCAGTGGAAAGGAGCCGGCGCAACGCCTTATTCCAGACATGCAGACGGGAGAGCTGTGCTGAGGTCTTCGGTCCGTGAATATCTTATGAGTGAAGCTATGTACCACCTTGGCGTTCCTACGACAAGAGCTTTAAGTCTGGCTTTTACAGGAGAGGATGTGGTGAGAGATATGATGTATAACGGAAATCCTCAGTTGGAAAAAGGAGCTGTGGTCATCAGAACCGCTGAAAGTTTTCTGCGTTTCGGACATTTTGAACTGCTTTCTGCCCAGCGGGAATACAATACCCTGGAGGATCTTGCAGATTTCACCATTGAAAACTATTATCCCGAAATTACTACAGACGGAATTCAGAAATATAAAGACTTTTTTGAAAAAGTATGTACCAGAACAGCAGATCTCATGGTTGAATGGTTCAGGGTAGGATTTGTTCACGGAGTAATGAATACGGATAATATGTCTGTTTTGGGATTAACGATAGACTATGGACCTTATTCCATGATGGACGAATATGATCTTAATTTCACCCCAAACACCACAGATCTTCCGGGAAGAAGATATGCTTTCGGAAAACAGGGACAGATCTCACAATGGAATTTATGGCAGCTGGCAAATGCACTTCATCCCTTAATCAAAGATGAAAAATTCTTGGAAGACACCTTAAACCATTATGGAACTTACTTCTGGGAAGCCCATGATCAGATGCTTTGCCGCAAATTTGGTTTTGATGAACTTCTGGAAAGTGATGAGGAATTCTTCACCAACTGGCAGGGACTGATGCAGGAGCTACAGCTGGATTACACTTTGTTTTTTAACCAACTGGAAAAACTAAACACTGAAAGTGATTTTCAATCTCTTTTTGCTGATACAGTATACATTCCTTTAGATCATGAAAAATTGAAAAAACTGGAAGACTTTGCAGGAAAATACGAAGCAAGGCTCACCGCCAATACGATCCCAAGAGAAGAATCATTAGCATTAATGAAGCGTTCCAATCCTAAGTTTACCCTAAGAAATTATCTTCTTTATGAATGCATTGAAGAGATCAGTACCGGAAAAACAGAAATGCTTGAAAAACTGACCCTTGCCCTTGAAAATCCATATGAAGAATTATATCCTGAGTTTTCTGTGAAAAGGCCTTCTACTTATAATGACACAACGGGATGTTCTACACTATCCTGCAGCTCCTGATAAATAAAACACACATTTTAAACAATTTAACTGAATTTTTGTATCATAATAACATTTTTTCACTATTTTTAGAAAAAATATTATTATGAAAAAAACTCTCCTTTCTTTAAGCTTATTGCTTGGAATTACAGCAGCAAATGCACAGACTGTACTTCTTGATGAAAATTTTGACTCTTACAATAACTTTATCATTACAGGTATTGGAAGCTGGCTTACCCTGGACCTTGACTTAAGACCTACCTACACAGGAGGAGGCCCTACAGAAAGCACCACATGGACAGCGAACTGGGCAAACGCAGGATCGCCGATGGCCTTTCAGATTTTTAATCCTTCCGCAGCCAATGTAACAAATATTGCAGCACCTATCACGGGTGTAGATGAGGAAGTAAGGGATTTCACTCCGCACAGCGGAAACAAATATGCAGCTTGTTGGAATGCCACTCCACCTACAGGAGGCACGGTTGCCAATAATGACTGGCTGATCTCACCTCCCATAACTTTAGGTGCAGCAGCAAATACGTTAACCTTATGGACAAAATCATTATCCAATTCCTACGGGCTTGAAAAATACAGAATCGGAGTATACGTAGGATCCGGAACTCCTACAGCCGCTGCTAACTTTACCATTATTGCAGGAGCAGGAGCGCAACCGCTGCTGGCAACTTACCCTAACTGGACGCAAGGTTCTCATAGTCTGGATGCCTATGCAGGCCAAACCATAAGAATTGGTATTCAATGTGTATCCAATGATATTTATATGTTCATGGTAGATGATGTAAAAGTTACAACCGGCACTCTTGCCACCCAAGAAATATCCTCAAAAGCCAAAGAAACAGCAGATATTTTCCCGAATCCTACCAAAGGAGAAATCAATATCAAAACGGATAAAAAGATAAAATCTACCACCGTATTTGACATGGCCGGAAAATCCCTGCTTCAGAACGAATCCGGAAATACAGATATTTCTTCATTCCCGAAAGGAACTTATATGATAAAAATTGATTTTGCTGACGGAAGCACTTCTACAAGAAAAGTGATCAAGCAATAAAACAATGAGACAATCTTTAAAACTCACCGGATTCGGTGAGTTTTTTTATTTTATTTTTGCAAAAAACCGAGACGTGTCTTTTATCAAAACAAAACTCATTGCCATTTTCAAGCAGATATTTCCCAATTCTTATACAGAACTGGCCGTTTTTCTTTTCTTTTTGATCTGTTACGGAGTCCTGGGGTCATATATTGCTTTTCATTACAGGATTATTTTTGACAACAGAATTCCCTGGGATGCTTATTTCAGTTTTGATAACAAAGCGATTATCATGACCGGCGGAAGCTTTGAGAGACACCCTCTTGCGTATTATTTTTTCAATTGGGTCCGGGAATTCTCTTTATGGGTCTCCGGTGGAAAAATGGACTTTACCTTCAGACTTACCCTGGCCTGGCTTAGCAATATAGCAATAAGCTTATGCATGGTCCAGATTTTTAAATACCTAATAAATATTATCCGGCTGCCGCTTCAGATCAGCCTCCTTATTATCCTGTTCTTCGGTCTTTTTTCTACGAGTATCATTCTTTCGTTTACGCCGGAAAACTTCACCTATACTCTGCTTTTACTGAGTATTTACAATTATTATGCAGCGGTAAAGCTTAAAAAGGAGGAAAAAATCCCTGGATCTGCATTAAGCCTTGCGGGAATCACGATAGGCGGTCTCACCATCACCAATCTGGTTAAGGTTTTTATTCCTGTCCTGTTTGAAAAGGCCCTTTTCAGAAGCTGGAAAAAATTTGGAAATGCAGCTTTCCGCGTGACTCTCACTGTCGCCAGTTTTGTATTTCTTTATCTTCTGCGAATAGATTTTAAATATGAAAACATCTTTTCAAAAACCAATCAGCAGTACGAAAAATTCTCTAATGTAGAATCCATTCCGGACTGGGATATGATGCTTTCTTATTTTTTCGGAGGCAGTATTTTGTTCCCAAGCTTTATAACATCCGACAAGCACAATATGAAAGGCTTCAATTTCAAAGGTCTTTTAATGGAGCCCTACTCATCGGCATTCTGTTATGCTTTTGTCATCATCCTTCTGGTTCTTGTTTTGTGGAGTTATTTTAAGAATTTCAAAAATAAGCTGGTACAGATTCTCGCCATTTCATTTGCTGTTGACATTGTGATTCACTGCATCATGAGATTCGGGTTGCATACCTCGTACATTTATGGCGGACACTTTGTTTTTGTTTATCCTTTGCTGCTGGGATGGCTGTTTTATACTTACCGGTCAAATTCCAAAGCTTTATCATTTTTAACCTTGATTATGGGAATTCTATTTGTGTTCCTGCTCACGAATAATCTATTCAGAATGTCTGATTTCTTCCAGTTTCTCGAGAAATATTACCAATAAAAAAAGCTGAGAAAATTCTCAGCTTTGCTTTTTATATTTGATTTAGCTTTTATTTGGCTTCGGCACAGAAAATCCTGTACTGTACAGCGATTGCTGACTTGAAGTATTCTCTGATTTTTGACAGATCAGATGCAGCGCTCTGTTTGGTAAAATAACTTCCTGCAAGGATTTTATAGTTCGGTCTTAAAGAGGCATCCGTTTCCACTTTAAGGTTCGGGAATCTCTTTCTGAAATAAGATTTCACTTCATTGGCTTCTTCATTGCTTTTTACCGTTGTAATCTGGATTTTAAAACCTAAAATTCTCGGGTTCTTTCTGCAAATTTCAGCATTGCTCAGCTCACGGCTCGGCACATAAATTTTTGGCGGTTTTGGAGTGGATACAATTCCACTGTCCGTATTATTTTCTCTTACTGAGGTATTGCCTGTTGTTCTGGAACATTTATCCTCTATTCCTTCCAGGGCAGCATTCACTTTAGAATCCATCGTCATGATCAGTTCTGTACCGGATAGGGTATCTTTTTTAACAACCTGTTGGGCTTCAATATGATAAAACCCAAATAAAGATACGATTGAAAATATTTTGATTAAATTTCTCATTTAAACTTGTTTCTGCAAATCTATTAAAATTAAAAAATTATACCAAACAACACTATTTAGAATCAATACAAATTAAACGTAAATGATATTTTCCCTTTTCCATATACCGTTAAATTCCTGTTAAAAATATTATTTTTGCGGAATTGATTGATTCAATATTTTACTAACATAAGATAATTTAAATGATTAGTTGGAGAAAGCATTATAAACAAACGTTGATCGCGATAGGACTATTGCTATCAACCAGTGCTTCAATTTACGGGCAAGACGGCGATCCTAAAAACGGAGAGAAACTTTTCAAAGCGAATTGTACTGCATGTCACGCGCTGGACAAACAGGTAATAGGACCACCGCTGAAGGGGGTTGTAGAACGTGTAAAGACAGAAGGCGGTGTAGACAGAGATTGGCTTCACAAGTGGATCAAAGACAACAAAGCTCTCAGGGCTTCAGGAGACAAATACGCCAATGAGATTTTTGAAAAATACAACAAGACTGAAATGTTGCAGTTCCCAAACCTTACGGAAAAGGATATTGATGACATTTTAGCTTACACAACTAATCCTCCGGCTCCGGAGCCTGCTGCAGATCCTAAGAAAGATGCTGCAACAGACGCGGCAGCTGCTGCTCCGGCAAATAATACTACAACAAGCGTAGTTATTATTTCACTTATTGCTATTGCAGGTTTATTGGTTTGGATCTTAATTAAACTAAGACAATTAGTAAAATTAGGCCAGTCTGAAGACTTAGCAGGGCTTAACGAAACAAGAGTTAAATCTTTCAGCGAAATTTATGCGAAATACCACTACGTAGGTAAAGCTGCATTGGGTATCCTTGCCCTTCTAGCCGCTTACGGAGTGTGGAACTGGATCATGTGGATCGGGGTTTACAAAGGGTATAAGCCTGAACAACCTATCTACTTCTCGCACAAAATCCACGCTGGAGAACAGAAAATAGACTGTCAGCTTTGTCACTCAAGTGCCAAGTACGGTAAAGTATCTGAAATCCCTTCTATGAACGTTTGTATGAACTGTCACAGAACCATTTCCGAATACAATGCTGATCACTATATGGAGCCAGGAAAAGATAAAGCATTCTACGACGGTGAAATCAAGAAAATCTACGCTGCTACAGGATGGGATCCTGAAAAACAGCAGTACACCGGAAAAACACAGCCGGTAGAATGGACAAGAATCCACAACATGCCGGACTTCGTGTACTTCAACCACTCTCAGCACGTAGTAGCGGGTGAGCAGGCGATCATCAATTCTTTCAACAAAAAGAATCCAAACAACAAAATTGATGTAGTTTGTAAAGCTTGTCACGGAAAAATTGACACAATGAATGTTGTTCAGATGGCCAATGACTTCACTATGGGATGGTGTATCGAGTGCCACAGAACTACTGAGGTTGATATGAACAACGGTTATAATAAAGAATACTTCAAGAATCTACATGACAAGTTGAAAAAACAATATCCTCAGGATGGCGGAAAAATCACAGTAGATGCAATTGGAGGTCTTGAGTGTGGTAAATGTCATTATTAATAACTAAAAAATTAGAAGTATAAATGGCTTCAAACAAAATACAATTTAGAAGTATTCATGAACTTAAAGATCCGGCTTTAAACAATAAGCTGGCTCAGAAAGAGTTTCAGGAAGAAATTCCGGTAGAAGATTTCCTTGGAGATGCTGAACAGAACGGATCCAGTACTTCAAGAAGGGACTTCTTAAAAATATTAGGATTCTCTACAGCAGCCGTAACACTGGCTGCCTGTGAAGCACCGGTAATCAAAACGATTCCTTATGTGGTAAAACCGCATGACATTATTCCGGGGGTTCCAAACTATTACGCTTCAACTTATTTTGACGGATTCGACTTCGCCAGCGTTTTAGTAAAGACCCGTGAAGGAAGACCTATTAAAATAGATCCAAACCCGGCAGCGGGTGATTTAGGGACTACCAATGCAAGAGCTCAGGCAAGTGTACTTTCTCTTTATGACAATGATAAAGTAAAGCAGCCTAAACTGGACGGAAAAGATGAGACTTTCGATAAAGTAGACAGTTTCGTTCTTAAAGGTCTGGCAGATGCCAGCGCAGCAGGTAAGAAGATCGTGCTTTTGTCACACTCTTTCCCTTCCCCTACCTTCAAAAAACTATTTGCTGAATTCAAAGCTAAATATCCTACCGCTGAACTGGTAACTTATGATGCTTATCCTCATTCTGCAGCATTGGATGCAGCTCAGGAAGTATTCGGACAGAGAGCATTACCGGTATATGACCTTAAAGGTTCAGAACTGGTAGTTTCTTTCCAGGCTGATTTCTTAGGAGATTACAACGGAGCAAGCTTAGAAACATCATACGCAGCAGCAAGAAAGCCGGGACCAAACATGTTGAGACACATCCAGGTGGAAGCCAACATGTCATTAACCGGTGCAAATGCTGACTCAAGATACAGATTAAAGCCAAGTGCCGTAAACAAAACATTAATTGAAGTTTACAACGCAATCGTAGGAGGTGGTACTTCTGATAAGACCGCTTCTGAAATTGCAGCTGAACTGAAAGCAAAAGGCAGCAAGGCTGTTGTTTTCGCTGACGGTTCCAAAGCAGCACAGGTTTTAGCACACCTTATCAACCAAAAATTAGGTTCAGTAGCTTTCACAGGTAAAGCGAACTTCCTGAAAGAATTTGATAAAGCTAGATACCAGGAATTCTTAGGATGGGTAAATGCAGGTCAGGTTGGCGTATTGATCGCAAACAATGTAGACCCTATCTACTCTCATCCGAAAGGAGAAGACTTCAAAAAGTCTCTTTCAAAAGTAGCTTGCGTAGTAGCTGTAGCTGACAAGAAAAATGAAATGTACAAAGCAGCGAAAGCTGTAATTCCGGTAGCTAACTGGTTAGAATCATGGGGTGATATTGAGCCTCAGACCGGTGTATATTCATTAATGCAGCCAACAATCCAGAAGATCTACAAATCAAGACAGATTGAAGAATCTCTATTGGTTTGGAAAAATGGTAAAAACAATGCTGCCAATAATTATTACGATTATCTGAAAGCAAGTGCTGCTTCTATCTTAGGAGGAACTTCTTTCAACAAAGCTTTATATAACGGTATTACCACTTCTGCCAATGCGACTGCATTAGCTTACTCAGGAGGAAATGCTGCCCAGGCTCTTGCTGAACTTGGTAACTTTAAGGCTTCCGAATTAGAATTGGTATTATACACCAAACCTTCCATGGGTGACGGTACTCAGGCCAACAACCCTTGGCTTCAGGAATTACCGGATCCTATCACCAGAATGTCATGGGATAACTACCTGACCATTTCTACTAAAGATGCTGAGAAGTTTGGAATTGATAACGATCTTAACGCGAGAATGCAGCTGGATGGTTCTATCGTAAACCTTACGGTAAACGGAGTAACTATAAAAGACGTTCCTGTATTTATTCAGCCGGGACAGGCAGAAGGATCTGTAGGTCTTGCCCTTGGATATGGTAAAAAAGATTCAGGAACTACTGCTGATACGGGAGTAAACGCTTATCCTTTATTTGACGGTTCTAACTTAGCTGTTTCAGGAGTTAAAATCGAAAAAACGGGAGAAGACCACGAATTCGCTGGAATCCAGCTTCAGAATACCCTGATGGGACGTTACGAAATCGCTAAGGAAGTTCCTTTGGCTGAATTCATCAACGTACCTTTCGATGACGAACATAAAGGATGGAACAAGCCTTTGGAATATCACACGATCAGCGGAGCTCTTCCGGCAAGAAAGATTGACCTTTGGGATGCTTTCGATGATACGGACGGGCCTCACTTCAACCTATCCATCGACCTTAACTCTTGTACAGGTTGTGGAGCATGTATTATTGCATGTCAGGCAGAAAACAACGTTCCTGTTGTAGGTAAAGAAGAGATCAGAATGTCAAGAGATATGTACTGGTTAAGAATTGACCGTTACTATTCTTCAAGACAGAAAGTAGAAGTATACGAAGGATTGAAAGAAGGAATGGCTGTACCTGAATTGTACGGTACTGCTTTCGGAGACGGAGGTGCATTAAATCACCCTGCAGACAATCCGGATGTAATCTTCCAGCCGGTAATGTGTCAGCACTGTAACCACGCTCCTTGTGAAACGGTATGTCCGGTAGCGGCTACTTCACATGGTAAGCAAGGTCAGAACCATATGGCTTACAACAGATGTATCGGTACCAGATATTGTGCAAACAACTGTCCGTACAAAGTAAGACGTTTCAACTGGTTTACATATAACCTGAATGATAAGTTCGACTTCAACATGAACAATGATTTAGGAAGAATGGTACTAAACCCTGACGTGGTGGTAAGAACCAGAGGGGTAATGGAGAAATGTTCAATGTGTATCCAGGAAACTCAGGCTACTATTTTAGCCGCTAAGAGAGAAAACAGAAAAGTAACAGATACTGAATTCAAGAATTCTTGTGCTTGTGCTGCTGCTTGTTCTACCGGAGCTATGACGTTCGGAGACATGAATGACAAAGAATCTGAAGTGAGAGAATTGTACTCCAGCAACAGAAGATATTATTTACTAGAGGAGATCGGAACCAAGCCAAACGTGTTCTATCACACTAAAGTAAGAAACAGAGTAGAAAAATAAAGTTTAAATAATAAATAGGTAAAAAATGTCAGGACATTACGAAGCTCCGATAAGGGAACCTCTAATTATTGGTCACAAAACTTATCACGATATCACAGAAGATATTGCACGACCTATCGAAGAAAGAGCAGGTAAACTATGGTGGATTTCACTATATGCAGCATTGGTTCTTTTCCTCTATGGATTCGGGTGTATCGCTTATACTATCGGGACAGGTATTGGAGCATGGGGGCTTAACAGAACTATTAACTGGGGTTGGGATATTACCAACTTCGTATGGTGGGTAGGTATCGGTCACGCCGGAACACTTATCTCCGCAGTATTATTATTATTTAGACAGCGTTGGAGAATGTCTGTAAACAGATCTGCAGAGGCGATGACGATCTTTGCGGTTGTACAGGCAGCCATCTTCCCTGTAATCCACATGGGTAGAGTTTGGGTAGGATATTGGGTATTCCCTTTACCAAACCAGTTCGGTTCTCTTTGGGGGAACTTTAACTCTCCTCTACTTTGGGACGTATTTGCGATCTCTACGTATTTCTCAGTATCAACAGTATTCTGGTTCATGGGACTAATCCCTGACTTTGCAATGATCAGAGACAGAGCTAAAACGCCTTGGACTAAGAAAATTTATACATTCCTTGCTTTCGGATGGGGTGGTAAAGCAAAACACTGGCAGAGATTCGAAGAACTTTCTTTGGTTCTTGCAGGTTTGGCTACTCCACTTGTATTCTCGGTACACACCACGGTATCATTTGACTTCGCCACGTCGGTAATTAAAGGATGGCACTCTACCATCTACCCTCCTTACTTCGTAGCGGGTGCGATCTTCTCAGGATTCGCAATGGTACAGACCCTATTGTTAATTGCAAGAAAAGTATGTCACCTTGAAGAATATATCACAATGTATCATATTGAAATTATGAACATCGTAATCGTTCTTACCGGTGGTATGGTAACGGTAGCTTATGCTACAGAATATTTTATCGGATGGTATTCAGGATCAAGATTTGAAGACTTTACGTACCTTTCACCAGGTGCTGCAGTAGGACCTTACTGGTGGGCTTTCTGGTCATTGATCATCTGTAACCTTGTTGTTCCGGCTTCATTCTGGTTCAAGAGAGCAAGAACGAACATTATCTGGACATTCATTGTTGCATTGATCATCAACATCGGTATGTGGTTTGAGCGTTTTGATATCATCGTTATCAACCTTTCAAGAGATTACTTACCAGGATCATGGACTATGTTTAAGCCAACGATCATTGATGTGGGTGTATACTTAGGAACAATCGGATTCTTCTCCGTATTATTCTTACTATACGCAAGAACGTTCCCTGTAATTGCACAGGCTGAATTAAAATCGATTCTGAAAATTTCAGGTGAAACTTATAAAGCAAAAGAAGGAGATGAGCACCACTAAAATTGTATACGGACTTTATGCTGACGACGACGATTTGATGAACGGCGTTAAAGCATTCAACGATAAAGGAATTGCGATAAACGAAGTGTATACTCCGTTTCCGGTTCACGGACTAGACAAAGCTTTAGGGTTAAAGAAAACCAGAATTTCTGATGCTGCGTTCTTCTATGCTCTTTACGGGGTAACCATCGGAGCTACGGTAACATGGTATGTAATGAACCATGACTGGCCTCAGAACATCGGAGGAAAGCCGGCGTTTGACTGGGCACACAACATGCCTGCATTCGTGGTACCTATGTTCGAATTGATGGTATTCTGTGCCGCTCACATGATGTCATTGACTTTCCTTGTAAGAAACAAAATGTATCCGGGAGCTCCTGCTCAGAATCCTGATCCAAGAACTACTGATGATAAATTCCTGATGGAATTTGTAACTGAAGACGTAGAGTCTGTAAAGCAGTTGCTGATTGAAACCGGAGTTGAAGAAATAACTGTTAAAGATGCTTAAAATGAAAAAGAATGTACTAAAAATTACAGCAGTTTTAGGTTTAACAACGGTTTTACTTAATTCTTGCGGACCAAAAGAAAATGTACCGTTAGTATATTTCCCTGATATGTACTTCCCGGTAGCTTATGATCCGTTGATGAAAGCTCAGGATGCTTATTCAGATCATGAAAATGAAATTCCTGCATTCGTTAAAAATAGTTTTGCAACAGG